>JBIIAK010000098.1:0-4102 GCA_044239945.1 Microbacteriaceae bacterium | reverse complement strand
GTCGCCGGGCATTCGGCGGCACAGGTTTTTGCCGACAGGCCCACTGCCATGGCCGCCGCCCTCGAACGCGCCGGCGCTTCGGGCGTTATTCTTATCGAAAACGACCTGCCTGATCATTACGCGTAATTGCCGGCTTCCGGGGCAGGGAAGCCAGACGGGAACCCGATGAGCGCCACACGACCCTGGGCCGTGGTTTTTGGCGGACCGAGTCCCGAGCACGAAATTTCAATCCTCACTGGGCTTCAAGCGGAACGCGTCTTGACGGACGGCGGTGACACGGTTCACCCGATCTATTGGGCGCCCTCGGGCGACTGGTTTCTCGTGCCGAATGGCACCGAGGCGAAAGACTACCTCGAGGGTGCACCGAAGTCGGCGAAGCCACTCGAGGTGCGACTCGCCCCCGACCCCGGTTTCCATGCCAAAAAGTCTTTTGGCTCGGGAGCACTCGAAATTGACGCCGCGTTGCTCTGTTTTCACGGGGGAATCGGCGAGGGTGGCGGGGCCGCAGCGATTTTTGATGCGATGGGGATCCCCGCGACGGGCTCGACTCTTTTCGCCGGTGCGGTCGGCATGGACAAATTGGCGTTCGGCGGACTCATGGAATCCGCCGGAATCCCGACGCTGCCCCGCCGTGCCGTCTCTGCAACGACCGAACCCGGTTACAAAGGTCCATACATCGTGAAACCGCGATTCGGCGGTTCATCGATCGGCATCGAGATCGCTGACGACCTCGCATCGGCTCGTGCGCTTGCTGCGAACAGTCCGCATTTGAAAAATGGTGCTGTTCTCGAGCCTTATAAACCACACCTCGTTGACCTCAACATCGGATTCCGCACCTTCCCCGCCCTCGAACTGACCGATCTCGAAAAACCACTTCGCGGAGGCGGTGATTCTGGACTGTATTCTTACGCCGAAAAGTACCTTGCTGGTGGCTCCGGATCCGAGGCGGGGTTGTCCAGCGCCCCACGCGAATTCCCCGCGAAATATCCGGCAAAGATTCACGAACGCGCCGCGGAACTTGCGCGAGCAGTCGCCGACATCACGCGATTGACGGGCGTTGTCCGACTGGACCTCTTGCTGGACGAGAAGTCAGGCGAGCTCGTCGTGAACGAAGTGAACTCGATCCCCGGCGCGCTGTCGCTCTATCTGTGGGCGCCCAAGCATCCTGCGTTGACGATTCTGCGTGATGCCCTGACCGAGGCACGCGATCGACGCGTCGTCTTCCCGCAAGCGGGACACGGCGGTGGAATTGCTCTGCGGGCAGCGGGCGGTATCTCAGCCAAGTTGCTCGGCCTCAGCTAGTTGCCGAGGACGTCCGTCGCGTCAGTGCAGACGCGCAACGGCTTGAGTGTTCCCACCGCATTCGACAAATCCGAGAGGGTGGTGGTCCCGCTCACGGCGGTCGAATCGATGAGCACCTCAATCACGGGGTTTCTGCCGTAGGTAAAAAAGGTGAAGTTCGGATCGGACGCATCGTCCCGCAACCAGTCCACGTCGTCGACGGTAAAGCAAGGGAGAGCAGACGGTCCGGTGTCCGGTAAACCACATCGCAAGATGACGGCGGCGGGACTGCCCCAGGCGGCGGTCGACTGTGCGTTGGTAGAGCGGCGGTCCAGCCCCGCAACCGTGTCGGGTAAACGAACCATCACTTCGGCGCACGCCGGGTCATTCGCGGCGTCGGCTGGCTGGAGCGCAACCGTACCCGCGCAACCGGACAGCAGCCCGACGAGGGCGAGGCTGGGGAAAAGGAGTCGTGCGCGCATCGCTTTCAGGTTACCGTTGAACCGTGAACGCGACGGATGCCACAATCGGTGAAATCGGTGAGGGAGCGACCCTCGCCCACATCTTTCCGATTCTGCCGACATCCCGGCGCACCATTCTTGGCCCTGGCGATGATTGTGCGATTGTGACGGTTCCCGACGGGCGCGTCCCCGTCACGACCGATCTCATGATCGAGGGTCCCGACTTTCGCATCGGACTGTCGACGGGCTACGACATCGGCTGGAAGGCGTGTGCCACTAATCTCGCAGACATCGCGGCGATGGGGGCGACCCCGACGGCTCTCGTTGTCGGTCTCGCCGCGCCAGCCGAAACTACTGTCCGATTCGTCGAAGACATCGCTCGCGGCTTCCGCGACGCCGTCACGGTTCTCGCCCCGGGTTGTGGCGTTGTGGGCGGCGACCTGTCGAATGCTCCGCTCGTGATGCTGGCGGTCACAGCGCTGGGGGAATTCGACGGTGTCGAGCCAGTGACCCGTTCGGGCGCTTCCATGGGAAATGTTGTTGCTGTTTCGGGGCAGCTGGGCAACGCCAAGCGGGGTCTTGATTTGTTGTTCGATCGCGCAGTTGCGCCTGACGGAACCATCGACCCGGTGGGAGTGGCAGAGGCCTGGGCGTCTCATCCCGCAGAGGTTGCTGCCCAGTTGCGCCCAGAGCCCCCGATTGCTGCTGGTCGCATCGCCGCGATGGCCGGGGCCACGGCGATGATGGATGTCAGCGATGGCCTTGTGTTGGACGCGCGCCGAATCGCGGCGGCGAGCGGTGTTGCGATTGATTTCGATCTGTCGGCCGTGGGGGACATCGACGCTTTGACGGGTGGCGAAGACCACGCGATGTTGGCGTGCTTTCCGCTTAACGCGAAACTTCCAGCAGAATTCCGTGTCGTCGGTCGAGTCGCCCCGGGTGACGGGGTGATGGTTGACGGCGTGCCGTTCGATTCGCGCGGCGGGTGGGACCCGTTTGCCGATTATTCGGCGACGTCGAGCCAGTAAACCCGCGTCTCGCCATAATCCTTGGGGGCGAGAACTCCGTAGCCGTCAGGCCATTCAGGCTCTGGGTCCCGGCTCGAACGTTCCACGGCAACGACGGCTTCGGGGGACAGTCTCGGTAACAACAGCGTCATCGTCGTCAAGAGCGTCGCGTTGTCCAGGTCATACGGCGGGTCGATGAAGACAACGTCCCAGCTTTCAGCACGTGCGCCGACAAACCCGGCAACGCTTGAGCGATGGACGCGAATCGTGCAGTTCGGGACGGCCGAGGACACGAGTGCGGTGTTCTTGAACATGACCTTGACGGCCTTTTCCGAGTTGTCCACGAGGTCGACGCGAGAAGCACCGCGGGACGCCGCTTCGAGTCCAACCGCCCCGCAACCCGCATACAGGTCGAGAACCCGAGCACCCATCACCGTTGTGAGGGCGTCGAAGCGTGAAAAGACGGCTTCGCGAACGCGGTCAGCGGTCGGCCGAGTTCCCGTGGCCGGGACGGTGAGAGTTCGACCACCGGCGGCTCCAGAGATGATTCGCGTCACGCCCCAAGATTAGCGACCGCTGGCCCAATCACCGAAAGCACCTCAGAGCGGGGGTAGCGTAAAACCGTGACCGAAACCGTCGAATTCCTCGGCACCGCGCTTCCGCGGGTTATTGGCGACCGGACGGCGAAAGCACTGACTAAGGCGTTCGGTTTCGACACTGTCGGCGGGCTCCTTGGCCATTACCCGCGGCGATATGCCGAACGCGGCGAATTGACTGCGCTCGATTCGCTTCCCCTCGGCGACTCGGTGACAATCGTTGCCGAGGTGGTTCGGGTCAACAATCGGCCAATTAATGGTCGAAAGGGTTCGCTTCTAGAAATTGTGATTTCGGATGGAACCGGAACTTTGTCTTTGACGTTCTTCAACCAGGCGTGGCGCGCTAACTCACTTCACCGCGGTGTTCGTGGGATTTTTGCCGGCAAGGTCGGCGAATTCCGCGGTCAACGACAACTGACGCATCCCGACTACGAATTGTTTGACGAGGACGAAAACGTCTCGGACGAGGTCGCTGAACTGTGGGCCAAGACACCAATTCCGATCTATCCGGCAACAAGCACGGTTGCGTCGTGGCAAATCGCCAAAGCGATGGGCGTTGTGCTCGATGTACTACCCGAGCTCGATGACCCGGTGCCCGATTCGGTTCGGGCTGACCGCGAGCTCGTGTCGCTGACCGAGGCGATTCGAGCGATTCACCGACCGACTGACCACGGCGAGTGGCGGACGGCACGAGAAACCCTTCGATTCCACGAGGCATTTTTGGTTCAAACCGCGCTGCTGCGCGATCGGCTTCGGG
>JBIIAK010000097.1:0-4158 GCA_044239945.1 Microbacteriaceae bacterium | reverse complement strand
GTCCCGATCGGCGGAGGCGGACTGATTTCTGGTGTCGCCAGCGCCATGAAGCAACACGCGGCAGACAATGGGCGCACCATCAGAATCATCGGTGTCCAATCGACAAACGCAGCGGCGTACCCGCCCTCACTGCGAGCAGGTGAACCCACAACCATAGAGATGAAGCCGACCATTGCGGATGGCATTGCGGTTGCACGTCCGGGGACGCTTAACTTTGCCATTATTAAGGACACCGTTGACGAGGTGGTCACTGTCAGTGACGACGACATCGCCCGCGCACTGGTGATGCTCCTCGAACGTGCGAAACTCGTTGTCGAACCGGCGGGCGCGGTCGGCGTCGCCGCGATCCTCGCCGAAAAGATAGACGCGATCGGCAAAACAGTTGTTGTTTTGTCAGGCGGAAACATTGACCCGATGGTGATGGAGCGCGTTATCGCCCGCGGTCTTGTCACAACCGGTCGATACATGAGCATGCGAATTCCGCTTCCCGACCGTCCGGGTCAACTCGCTAAAATCTCTGAAATCCTCGCTGATCAGAACGCGAACGTCGTCGAAGTGACCCACACTAGGCACGGTACTGATTTGCAGATCACCCAGGTCGAGCTCGAGATTCACATCGAGACGCGCGGACCAGACCATGCGGCCCAGGTGCTCGAAGCGTTGCGCGCCGAAGGCTATGAACCGCGGGTTAACTTCTAACCGAGGAACGGTTCGATCGCGATGATCTCGACCGCGATTTCAGCACCACTTGGCGCGGTGAAGGTCGCGGTGTCGCCCGGCTCGAGACCGACGATGGCCTGGCCCAGGGGGCTGTTTTCGCTATACACATCGAGATCAGTGTCTCCGGCAACCTCACGGGAACCAAGTAGGAATTTTTCTTCATCACCATGAATGTGTGCCGTCACAACTGTTCCGGACGCCACACGCGATGCGTCGACCGGCTCTAATCCGACATGAGCATGCTTGAGCATGTCGGTCAACTCGCGAATTCGAGCCTCGATTTTGCCCTGCTCGTCTTTGGCGGCGTGATACCCGCCGTTTTCTTTGAGGTCACCCTCGGAACGCGCCATTTCGATTCGCTTCACAATTTCGGAGCGACCGGTCGTCGATAAGGTTTCGAGTTCGAGCGCGAGGCGGTCGAACGCTTCCTGGGTAAGCCACATGGGTGCCATGGCGAGAGTCTCCTTTAAAGGGGTGTCTAACTAGGGTAGTCGTGACCGCCCCGACTGAACAAAACGGTTAGCGGTCTTCGCGCCAGCAACGATAAACGTCGATGCCGGAAACCTCGCTGACAGCCTTGATTGTTTCGGAATACTGGGTCGTGAATTGGTCGGACGCTGGAAACGACTTCACGGTCCAGCCATTTGTGCCCATCGAAGAATCGACAGTGCGCAGCGCGCAGGTGACGGGGGTGCCGGGCGGCGCCGTGATCTGGAACTTCATCATCGCGGTCGTCTCGCCACCGGTTGACTCGAACGCGACCCATTCGATACCAGTGGTTTGGTCGGTCGAGAAAACCCACGTCACCCAGGAAAAAAACGCGATTATCAAAACGGACGCGAAAATCCACACGGTGCGCGCAGACAAGTTCGAGCGACCGTAGCGGCCCGCGGGAGGTGTTGTAGAGGATGACATGCTGCCCTTCGGTACTCTGTATTCAGGCTACGCGAAACGGAGACACCTTGAACACCGCACTGATCCTTGCCGAAGAAATCGACCCCAATGGGGTAACCCCTGGTGTGGTGGGATTCATCATCACCGCGGCGGTCGCCATCACCGCGATTTTCCTCATCTTGGACATGAACCGCCGAATGCGTCGACTGCGCTATCGCGAGGAAGCCGCTGCCAACGTTGACGCAGAGGTCGCTGTCGACAAGCTCATCGCGGATGTGGACAAGGAAACCGGTAACAGGTAACCCGCCGTGTCACTTCGTACGTCGATTAAGTCGGCCCTTTACGGGTTGTACGCGACGCGACTTCAAAACCAGTTGCGCGAAACCACCCCGCCGCGTCACGTCGGGATGATTATCGATGGGAATCGCCGGTGGGCGCAACTGCAAGACGGCGTCACGATTGCCGAGGGCCATGAAGCGGGCGCAAGCAAGATTCGCGAATTCCTCGAGTGGTGTGACACTGCGGGAGTCGAGATCGTCACGCTGTACCTGTTGTCGACCGACAACCTGACCGGTCGCCCTAGCACCGAACTGAAAAACCTGGTCCGCATTATTGCGAACCTCGCGACCGACCTCGCTCGGGTTCCAAACTGGCGGGTGCATCACGTTGGTGATGCGGACAAGCTTCCTGCTTCGCTTCGCGTTGCACTCGACAATGCGGCCAATTTGACCGCGACGCACACCGGTCTGCATGTCAATTTGGCGGTGGGGTACGGTGGCCGCCACGAAATCACCGAAGCCGTCCGGGACATCATTCGTGAACACGAGGCGGCCGGTCGAGGGATTGATTCACTCGCCGATGACATGACGCTCGACAACATTTCGGGCCATCTGTACACCGCAGGACAGCCCGACCTCGACCTTGTCATTCGTACATCGGGCGAACAGCGCATCTCTGATTTCATGCTGTGGCAGACCGCGCATTCCGAACTGTACTTTGTTGAAGCGCTCGGCCCGGACCTGCGCGAGATTGACCTTCTTCGTGCTCTTCGAGACTTCGCTCGCCGACAGCGCCGATTCGGTGCGTGAACGGAAGGTAACCACTTCGTCGCTCGGCGTGTCACTCCGCCAACGTTCACCCGCGACACATAGTTTCTCTATATGAGGTAATTCACGTGGCGAAAAGGCCACACGGTCTTGTCGCCACGCGGTTGCCGCCGCATCTGAACGGAGATTGAGTGCCCAAGCCCACCGCTGCATCGTCCACGTCCGCTTCACGATCTGCCGCCACCGCGCAGCGCACTTACGTTCTTGACACGTCGGTGTTGTTATCGGATCCGCGAGCAATTTTCCGATTTGCCGAACACGAGGTTGTCTTGCCCGTGGTCGTGATTTCGGAACTCGAAAAGAAGCGAAACGACCCCGAACTCGGCTATTTCGCGCGTCAAGCACTTCGGCACCTAGATTCTCTGCGCATCAAACACGAGCGACTCGACATGCCGATTTCGGTGGGAGACGGTGGAACGCTTCGTGTTGAGCTCAACCACACGAATGACACTGCGCTTCCGTCCGGGTTGCGTCTCGGCGACAACGACACGCGTATTTTGGCCGTCGCGCTGAATCTGTCCAACGAAGGTCTTGACGTCGTCGTCGTGTCCAAGGACCTGCCGTTGCGTGTCAAGGCGTCAAGCATCGGCCTTGCCGCCGAAGAATACCGAGCAGAGCTCGCTGCCGATTCGGGGTGGACTGGTCTTGCCGAGGTTTCCCTGTCGGGTGATGACATGCAGAAGTTGTACGAGAAAGAAGAATTGCGCACGACTCTCGTCGAGAATCTTCCGCGGAATACCAACCTGGTTGTCCATTCTGAGCGCGGATCCGCCTTGGCCCGCGTTGTCGGACCGAAGAACATCGAACTTGTTCGTGGCGACCGCGACCTGTTCGGGTTGCACGGTCGCAGCGCCGAGCAGCGACTTGCCATCGACATGCTCCAGGATCAGAAACTAGGAATCGTGTCGCTCGGAGGCCGTGCGGGTACCGGAAAGAGCGCGCTTGCCCTGTGCGCCGGTCTCGATGCAGTGCTCGAGAAGCGTCTGCACAAAAAAATCATGGTTTTCCGCCCGTTGTACGCGGTGGGCGGCCAAAACCTCGGCTATCTGCCCGGTGATGCCGATGAAAAGATGAACCCGTGGGCGCAGGCAACCTTTGACACTCTAGGTTCCGTTGTCAGTGACAACGTGATGGAGGAAATTGTCGAGCGAGGGCTTATTGAGGTCCTGCCCCTCACCCACATTCGCGGTCGGTCGTTGCACGACGCGTTCGTTATCGTCGATGAAGCCCAGTCGCTCGAGCGGAACGTCTTGCTCACGGTCCTCAGCCGAATCGGCCAAAACTCACGCGTGGTTCTCACACACGACGTCGCGCAGCGTGACAATCTTCTGGTCGGTCGTCATGACGGAATCGCCAGCGTTATCGAAGCGCTAAAGGGACAACACCTGTTCGGTCACATTACACTGCAGCGCAGTGAGCGATCGGACATTGCCGCCCT
>JBIIAK010000096.1:0-4174 GCA_044239945.1 Microbacteriaceae bacterium | reverse complement strand
ATTACGGCCCATGACGAATCCCAATTGGTCACCCATGAACGCAGCGATTCCGGTTCCGATAGCCAAAACGATGACGTCGACTCCGACAATGGTCGCGGCAAGTAACCCTGACGCAAACAACAGCGTGTCACCGGTGATAAACGGTATGAATGCCCCGACGAACAACCCGGTCCCGGCAAACACCAACCCCCAAATCAACAGATAAAAAGCGATGATTCCCGCCGTCGCGATGGTGTCGTTGAACCAGGGCAGCAAATCTTCGGAAGCCACCATAATCATGGTTCTACCGTACCTCGTGCTTAGTTACCCGCCGTTCGAATTAGCTGGTGCCGAAAAGGTCGCGAGTGTAGAGCTTGCCGCCAACTCCCGACAATTCTGGGGTCGCGCGGTTTGCGACAATGACATCGGAACGCGACACAAAATCATCGAAGTCTGTGACAAGTTCGACACCCGCAAAAGTTTCCTCGTCGAGGTCGGGTTCGAACACGATCACATCGGTTCCTTCCACACGCAGACGTTCGATGATCCCAATGATGCTTGATTCGCGGAAGTTGTCGCTACCTGCCTTCATGATGAGCCGGTAAACACCGACCGTTTTGGGTTGACGAGCGAGGATATCCGAGGCAATGAAGTCTTTACGGTGCTCGTTCGCCTCGACCGCTGCGCGAATGGTGCTTTGCGGAACGTCACGGTAGTTGGCAAGAAGTTGTTTGGTATCTTTCGGCAAGCAATAGCCGCCATATCCGAACGACGGGTTGTTATAGCCATCACCGATTCGCGGGTCGAGACTGACACCGACAATAACCGCACGAGCGTCAAGACCGCGAACGGCAGAAAACGTGTCGAGTTCATTGAAATAGGCAACCCGAAGCGCGAGATAAGTATTAGCGAACAACTTGATGGCTTCCGCTTCGGTCGACTCCGTCAGCATCACTGGCGTGTTTTCATCGAGCGATGCCGCAACGAGCAAATCCGCAAAATCTTGACCTCGGGCCGTTTTGTCGCCGACGATGATTCGTGACGGATGCAGGTTGTCATTCAACGCGCTTCCTTCACGCAGAAACTCTGGCGAAAACACGATGTTGTCCGAGTTAAACGCCGCGCGAACCCGCTCGGTAAACCCAACCGGCACCGTGGACTTGACCACAATCAGCGCCGTCGGGTTGTGTTCGATGACGAGCCCAATCACCGATTCAACACTCGACGTGTCGAAGGTATCCGCGTCAGGGTCATAGTTTGTCGGTGTGGCGACGATGACGATGTCGGCCGCAGTAATCGCGGGAATCGAGTCGGTTGTTGCCGTGAGTTTCAAATCCTTGTCAGTAAAGAATGTCGAAATCTCGTCGTCGTCGATCGGTGACACGCGATTGTTGACCTTGTCAACTTTCGACTCGTCCAAGTCAATCGCGATGACCTCATTCTTCTGCGACAACAGCACGGCAAGGGAAAGTCCGACATAGCCGATTCCGGCGACGACAATGCGCTGAGAGGACATCCGGCAAGTATATCCAGCGGTGGCTAGCGGGAGCGGGCGTGATACGGCTAGTGTGACGAGGGGTTCCCGCGAAAGAGGTACACATGTCCGAACCAGTTCTTCCCGGCGATGCAACACTTCGGTCCACCGCCGAAGCGCTCGACGCAACCGATTCCCTCGCGCACTTTCGCGACCAGTTCTATATCGACGACGATGACGTCTGCTACCTCGACGGGAACTCGCTTGGTCGCCTTCCGTTCGGGACGGTGTCTGCCGTAGGCGAGTTCATGAACGACGAGTGGGGCGCCGAGGTCGTAGACGGCTGGTCGCACTGGGTGGACGAAGCGGGGAACGTCGGTGATGTGCTCGCAGCGGCCGCACTTGGAACCGGACCCGGCCAAACCCTCGTCTGCGACACGACGAGCGTGAACCTGTATCAGCTTGTCGGTGCCGCGATCCGGGCCAATTCGGGTCGGAAGAGGATAATCGTCGACGCCGCGAATTTCCCCACCGATCGCTACATCGTGCAGGGACTTGCCGAGGCGAACGGGATGGAACTCGTCACGCTCGACAACGATGGGTCAGGCGGGCCAGGGGCAGCCTCCATCGACACCCGCGACGAACGGCTTACCGCCGAGGCGCTCGAACCGTTCCTCACGGACGACGTCGCCGTGATCACTCTTCAGGCTGTTCAGTACCGCAGTGGAGCACGATCTGACATCAAATCCATTAATGACCTTGCGCGGTCACGTGGAATCTATGTTGTGTGGGATTGTGCACACGCGATCGGGTCCGTCGAGCTCGATTTCGACACCAACGGGGTCGACCTCGCTGTTGGGTGTACCTATAAATATGGAAACAGCGGCCCCGGTGCGCCCGCCTGGCTGTTCGTGCGAAAGGAACTACAAGCCGTGCTTCAGCCCCCGATTCAGGGGTGGTTTGCGCAAGACGACCAATTCGCGATGGGGCCTTTCTTCGAACCGACCGACTCCATCCGCCGATTCCAGATCGCCTCACCATCAATCATGGGATTGCGCTCGGTGAACATCGCGTTCGAGATGATCGGCGAGGCCGGCATTTCCGCCATCGCTCGCAAGGCGGAACTTGGTACGGAGTTGATGATTCGCCTCGTGGACGAATGGCTTGTGCCGCTCGGGTTTAGGTTAGGGACTCCGCGGGAGGCGCTGAAGCGCGGTGGACACATCACGGTCCACCACCCTGACGCAAAGCAAATTGCGAACGCGATGCGGAAGATATGCAAGGTCATACCTGACTTCCGAATGCCCGACGGGATTCGCATGGCAATGGCACCACTTCCGACATCGTTCGTCGAGGTGTGGGATGGGTTGGCGCGAACCCGCGATTTGGTCTCGGGTGGCGACTACCAAAATGTCCCGAACGAAGGAAACCGCGTCACATGAGTTCTCAAGCCCTCACCTACACCCAGTACCTCAAAATCGACGAGTTGCTGTCGCTCAACCAGCCGCAGTCCGACGAACACGACGAACCGCTGTTCATCGCGATTCACCAGGTGTATGAACTGTGGTTCAAGCAGATTCTGCACGAATTCAGCGCTGCACAGCGCACCCTCGAAGCCGGAGACACCTTCGCATCGCTTGCGACCCTGGGTCGAATTCGGACAATCCTGAAAACGTGCGTGAGCCAACTCGACATCCTTGAAACGATGACGCCGTTGCAGTTCAATTCGTTTCGAGACCGGTTGACGTCGGGATCAGGTTTTCAATCGGCGCAGTTCCGCGAACTCGAGGCCGTTCTTGGTCGTCGCGATCACGCTGGAGCTGGAGCTGGTTCCGGGACGGGAATGGGGATGAGCGAACACCTCGTCGCCGGATCACCCGCCCGCCAGCGTGTCGAAAACGCGATGGCACGCCGTTCGGTGTGGGATTCGACTCTTCGCTATCTTGTCGCCCGTCAGCATGCTGTGCCCGCCGACGTGCTCGATCGTGACGTCAGTGCGCCCTATGGTGGCGATGAACGGGTCCAGGACCTTCTTCTCGTTGTTCACCGTGATGACCCCGAGGCTGGACTCATCTGCGAATCACTCGTGGACATCGACGAAGGTTTGCAGGAGTGGCGATACCGTCACGTCAAAATGGTCGAACGCACCATCGGAAACAAGCCAGGAACGGGTGGTTCAAGCGGAGTTGGATATCTTCAGTCGACACTGTTCCACTCGGTCTTCCCCGACCTCTGGGCCATTCGCACGAAATTCTGATTTTCAGTGAACAACAGCCATCGGCACAAATGCCGACTGTCGGTGGGGAAGTAGCTAACGGGTAACTATTGCAGTAGAGGTCGAGGTTCTACTCGTCGTTAGGTGAGTAGGAGCCGAACCCGTCCACCGGACAGACACCGTCTTTCCAGCGTCTTTGGACGTCAACCAGTAGTAGTGGTTCGTCGCACCTTTAATTGGCTTCCCGCTGCGCAACCACTGATAGGAATACATCACCGTTAGGGTATGGGCCGACCAGAGAGGATTGACCGTGGAGGTCAACATTTGCCCCACCGCCGCGGTTCCGGTGACGGTTGGGGTTGAGGCGGTTGCAAAAGCTTGACCGGCCGACACTGTTTCAGTTGGGTCAGAAACTTTAGTTGTCGTGACGTATGAAGCTCGTGATCCAACCACTCGAACAGTAATTGACTTTCCTACATCTCGCGACGTAAGCGTATAGGAAGCGC
>JBIIAK010000095.1:0-4182 GCA_044239945.1 Microbacteriaceae bacterium | reverse complement strand
GTTGTACCGTGACCAATTGAAGGCGTTCGGTCGGAACGATTTGCCCGTCGCAATCCACTCACCGGGGCACATCGCAAAGACGGACGAACAGGCAGCCGAAGAATTGTGGCCTCACTACGTTTCGTCGTTCGGTCGAATCGGCCGAGAGCGAGGCTGGGGTCCGATCACGAAAGAACACTTCATGAGCGAGGTCACCCACGGTTCGGTTTATGCCGGGTCGCCCGAGACCGTGGCGAAAAAGATTGCGTATGCTCTTTCGTCCGTCGGCGCTCAACAGTTCGACCTCAAGTATTCGAACGGTCCGATGCCGCACTCAAAGCTCATGTCGTCGATCGAGCTTTACGGCAGCGAGGTCGTCCCTCTTGTTCGTGAAATGCTGGCGGCGGTTCCGGCGCGTTAACGGTGGCGCAGGGTTCCACCGAGTAACCCGGCGTCGAAAAAGTTTTCCGCGAGTTCTGCGCCGTCGTGTCCATAAACCCAGGGAAGTCCCGGCACCGGGTCGGGGTGAATGGTCGGGGCACCCGCGAGGACAGCTTCTGGTCGAGAGAGCCGCCGAATGCCGACACCAAGCACATGGTTGGGGTGGCGGCGCGCGAAATCGCCGTAAGTCGTTTCGTCGTGTTGACCGTCATCGCCAATCAGAATCCACTTGATGTTCGGGAATTCGGCAACGAGACGATCGAGACTTTTGACCTTGTGGTCGCGTCCGCTTCGGAATATTCGATCGGGTGTCGCCCCCCAGTCGGTCAGCAAAAGAGGCCCCCGCGGATACATATGGCGTGATAGAAAGCGTTCGAGTGTCGGTGCTACATTCCAGGGCCCGGTGGACAGATACATGATTGGTGCCCCAGAGTAAAAGGAGCCCAACTTGTTGAGAAACACTGCCATTCCCGGCACGGGTCGACGAGCGTGTTCGTCAAGGACAAACGTGTTCCACGCCGCCAACAGTAGGCGGGGGAGTGCCGTCACCATGACGGTGTCATCGATGTCACACACAACCCCAATGGTCGTCGTGTTGTTGACGACCGTCACGTCACTTGACGCCCAGCCGTGGCCTTTCCTGACGCGCATCAATACCGTGTTGAGTCCAACAGGCAGTTTCACCGGCAAACTCGCATCGATCACTCCGCCTCGGTCGCTCATCACTTTAAACTTTTTGGTCCCAATCTTTACGCTCACCTCTGTGTGGGCGACCGGAACGCCGGTGAACGCACGCCATCCGCGGACGTACTTTCGAATCTTGTGTGTTCGCGGATCGGGATTGACGTACAAAACTCGCGCAAGAATGCGAACCGAAGTTGCCGTCCCATAGCCACGAAAAGCGACGACTGTCGCTAGCTGCCCCGATGCGCGTGCGAAGCGCGCCCGAAACGCGGTGTACGCGTCTTCGATTCGTGCCGCGATGTGCATCTTGGCGGGGGGAGACGATTCTGATGGCATCGCAAACAAGACTATCGCCTCGAGTTAATTCGACAGTTTTTCAGGAAGTTGCTCTTTCGTAGGGCACGTTCTTAGACTTCTCGGATACCTTTGACTCTGAAGGTTATATTCTTCGAAGATTTAACTGGCCGCTAACTAACAAGGAAAAGTAAATTGCCCATCCAACACCTCCCGGCAAGCGAAGAATTGTTCAAATCGGGGCTTCTCATCAACACCCCTGTGCAGGCTCGCAGTAATGCGCGCGTCACCGCTCTGCTGGACGCGGCAGCCAAAGTTGTTCATGTCAAAGGATACGAAGAGCTGACCACGGCGAACGTTGCCGAAGCAGCCGGCGCGTCGATCGGAACCGTCTACCGTTACTTTGAAGACCGGGTGAAGTTGTTGGAGGCCCTTGCGATTCGGAATCTCGAACGTACTGACCGCCGTTTCCGCGACGCGCTCCAACAGGTCGAGAGTTCGGAACCGAAAGAGGCGGTCAACGTGATGTTCGAAATGTACCTTGACATGTTCCGCACAGAACCCGGTTTCCGTTCGCTGCGCCTAGGAGACGTGCTCGACATTCGGCCGCGCGTCCGCGAGTCTCGCCTCACCACGGCGGCTCGCACGATTACGGAACAACTCAGTGTTCGGTTCGGCTTTGCAAACAATTCCGCAACTGTTCTGGAATTCGAGAAATCACTCGTTGCGGTTGACGCTTATCTTGCTCGGGCGTTTTTCAACAATGACCGCGGTGACATTGAGTTTGTCGATGCCGCTCGGACGTCGGTTGCGTCTCTGGCCCGCCTCGCGAATTAGTCGTCGTCATCGTCGTGGTGATGAGTGTATCGACCCAATGACTTCTTTACCAACGCCATAACGGCGATGAAGAGAACAATAATCCCGGCAAAGATGAAACCAGCGAAGTGAAGGCTCTGGCTTAACTGTTCATACGTTAGTGCCGCGGTACGCCCTACCGTCACGTACGCGACTGCCCACAGGGTGCACGCCGGTGCCGTCCATGCTATGAATTTGCGATAGTCCATGCCCGTGACCCCGGCCGTCAGTGGGACTACGCTGTGCAGAACAGGCAAGAATCGCGAGATGAAAATCGCCCACCCACCTCGGTGCTCGAGAAAGCGTTCGGCGGCCTTCCAGTTTTTGTGGCCAACCCATTTACCAACCTTTGAGTGCTGGATTGCTGGACCGAATGCATGCCCGATAGCAAATCCAATGCTCTCGCCAATCAACGAACCGATGATGATGACAACAATCAGCGCAATGTATTCCTCGGTTGACGCGGTTCCCGTTGCCGCGACGAGAACGACGGTGTCGCCCGGAATCACGAGACCGACAAGGACGCTCGTTTCGAGCATGATGGCGAGCCCTGCGAGTCCAATGCGGAGGGCGGGTTCAACAGATCCGACCCCGCTGAGAAACCAATCGAGAAATGCGTTCATGACTGTGAGCGTACCTCTCCTGAGTTCAGAGCCTGCCGTTGATTGACGTAATGCTGACGCCAGTAATCGACCCGACCTGGCTCGACTCGCAAGCTCGGTCCGTCTCTCCACGCGGTTGCGACTCGGATTCCGTGGAGGGCGGATAGCGTCCACACTTCCGAACCTTCGAGGTCCTGCGGGCGTATGCGGGCCGTGACGACGCGTGCGCCGATGAACGTGGCGTGGTCTCGGATAGTGAGCTCGGTGACGCTGGGAAGACGAGGGATGAGTGGGTCGACGACATGCAGCGTGTCGTCCGCCCACCACGCAATTGACGACCATGCTCCCTCGGCGATGAAACCGTCATCGAGGATGACGGCCTCGCCGATGTTCAGCTCTCTGCGGAGAGCTCCGAGTGCGGCGAGGTCGGGACCCTTCACATTCGTTTGAGTTCGGGGATCACGGTGGGCGGTCGCGAGGGTGACGTCGGTGAGCGCATCGGGAGCTTCACGGAGGTGAAACCGCAACATCGCGCCATCGCCATAATCAATTGCCTCGAGGCGAGGGAACCAGCGTCCGACGGCAGGGATCATGGCGACGGCGTCCCCCACGAATGGCCGAACGTCCAGAGTGGGATCGACTGCGGCAAGCGATGTCATGAATCGTTCGAGATGCCGTGCCATGGATACGGCACAACCGTCGACCACAAGCCACGAATCGGCGACCCTGACAGATCCCGCGTGAGGGTCGCACCATTGCTCTTCGACAACGGAACCGTCTGCCCACCGGAAAACACGCGCCTCGACCATAGAGTAAAGGTTATGACAGAGGGCTACGTTCGGCACGTTATTGCCGCACGCGTGGACCCGGTGGTCATCTTTCGAACCCTGATCGCCGATCGAGACGGCGCGTTCTGGCTCGATGATTCGCTTTCGGAAACCGTGTCGTATCTCGGGGTCGGGACCCGCCTCGAGACCGCCGATTCCTTTTCTGCATTCGAGACGACAGGCGATTTTCCGGTGTCGCGCGTCGGTTGGGTCAGTTACGGTGCCCGCGCCGAGTCACTCGGAGTTGACGTTGGAATCGAGCCACAGCCCCGCTCGACATTGCTCTCGGTTCGCGTGGCAATTGAGTGTGACCACCGCGAGAACACCGTGTCGGTGATCGGACTGCAACGGGACGCCGAGTTTGACGAACTCGTTTCGGCCGTCGAGGCGCTGGGTGGTCAGGTCGCTCCGGCCCCGCAGCGTCCTCCCACCCGCGCCGCTATCTGGCGCGACGACCCAGCGACTTATGCCGGGTACATAGCCGAGTGCCTCACCCACAT
>JBIIAK010000094.1:0-4212 GCA_044239945.1 Microbacteriaceae bacterium | reverse complement strand
CGTAATCGACAAGTTTTCGACAATCCGATAAAGCCGGGGATTGTCATTCTGTTCGATCTGTACGGCACCGGATGTCTTGACGGCAATAGACCCCGCGTTGTAATACTGGTACCAGGCATACGCACCGGCGCCCAAAATCGTCATAATTGTGATAGTCCACGTTTGTTCGCCCATAAAAAAGGCGATGAGCCAACCGAGTCCACCCAGCAACACGATGAACACGAGCAGTATGACGACAGTGTTCCGCTTGTTCGCGGCAATAGCGCTATACATCGAGTGCTAGAACTGGACTTTCGGGGGTTCGGCAATTGCGTCGGGGTTGTCCACCTCAAAGAAGTCGCGCATGCTGAACCCAAGCTGCTTCGCCCAGGCGTTGTTAGGGAACACGAGAATCATGGTGTTGAACTCGCGCACACCGCCGTTGTAGAAGCGACGCGAAGCCTGAATCTTGTTTTCGGTGTCAACGAGTTCTGCCTGCAACTGAAGGAAGTTGTCACTCGCCTTCAAATCCGGGTAGGCCTCGGCAACGGCAAAGATTGACTTGAGCGCCGCCTGCATCATCCCTTCAGCGGCAGCAGCTTCGGCCGGGCCTTCGGCGTTGACCGTTGCAGCGCGCGCCTTCGTTACATTCTCGAAAACCGCCTTTTCATGCTTAGCGTAACCCTTGACCGCTTCGATCAGGTTGGGGATGAGGTCAGCGCGACGCTTGAGCTGGACCGTGATGTCACTCCACGCTTCATCGACACGAACTTTAAGCGTGATGAGGCCGTTATAGGTCGACCAGAGATAGAGCCCCGCAACAATGGCGAGACCGGCGATGACAAAAAGTACTGTTTGTGTTGGATCCATGGCTTCACTCTACGCGCGTGATGCGAGGAGAAGAAGGCGCTTTCCCCCAGGGCGAAATTCTTCGGTTGTCCACATTTCTGTAAATATGATTAGACTGTTTCTAGAATCTCGGGATGCTTGAGCGGTGAGCAAATCGATGTCCGCCCGGCGCGCAACTGCGCTTCTCAAAAAGAAAGGATGGGTGATTCTGAGGACTCGCGGAAGCCACACGGTCTGGAAGTCACCCCGAGGGACACTTCTCACACTTCCCGATGGCCACCGCGAAATCAGTCCCGGAGTCGTCCGAAATCTAATGAGAGCTTTAGAGGAGTCCGATGCCTAAACACATTGTCGAGGTTTACCGAGACGGCAAATGGTGGATGGCCGACATTGCCGCGCTAGACATTTTGACCCAGGAACGCCGAATCGCGAACATCGAACACGCGGCGCGCGAGGCGATTGCCTTAACCCTCAATGTGGATCCACTCGATTTCGACCTTGAAATTCGAATGAGACCGATTTCTGACATTGATGTTGAGACGTTGCGGGCAGAGATTCACCGTGTGAACGATGCCGCATCCGCCCTCGAACGCGAGGCGACTGTGCGATCAAAAGAACTCACACAACGCCTCGCCCAGGCTGGCGTGCCGTTACGTGATATCGGCACAATCATCGGATTCTCGCACCAACGTGCACACCAGTTTCTCGACCGCTAAGTCGCGGTGACTTTCGTGGGATGAGGTGCTACGACTAAGCAATTCGCGGGTGCCCCAACAGGGATTCGAACCCTGACTGTAACGATTTTAAGTCGTTTGCCTCTGCCGGTTGGGCTATTGGGGCGACGCCCTTACTTGCTCGGGCGTGATGCGTATGCCCGGAAATAGGACTTCGGAGTTTCGCGTAACGTGAGGGTCGTGGTGTCGCGCCCCACCAGGAACTGCATAATCCAGCCACCGACGACACGGAACTTGCGTTCCCACATTGGCATCGCGAGACCGTGATATCCGCGGTGCATGAGCCACGCGGGGAAACCTGTGACCGCGATTTTCCCCGACTGAAAAACTCCGTGTCCGACGCCCAAACCAGCGACCGCACCGAGGTTCTTGTGAATGTAGTCGACCGGCAGTTCGCCTCGAAGCACGGCAACCAGGTTTTTCGCGAGTAACTTCGCCTGCCGAACCGCGTGCTGTGCGTTCGGAACACACATTCCGCCAACACCACCACCCGTGAGGTCAGGAACGGCGGAGTTGTCTCCTGCGGCCCACGCACCCGCGACGATGGAACCATCAGCGTTCGTCACCTGCAGAGTTGCCGACGATCGGACACGACCGCGCTCTTCGACCGGCAGGCCCATGGAGTTGACAACGGGATTTGCCATAACGCCGGCGGTCCAGACGATAAGGTCCGACTCAAATTTGATTCCGTTCGACAACTCGACCTTGCCGCCCTTGGCCGACATAAGTTGAGTGTCGAGGTGAACGGTGGCTTGACGTGACGCGAGGTTTCTGAGAACCCACTGCGCGGTCTTCATCGATACCTCGGGCATGACGCGAGGCATCGCTTCGACCATGTGGAACTTTGTGTCATCGATGGTGAGTTCGGGGTACTGCTTGAGCATTGCCGAGGCAAGGGAACGGAGCTCGGCGAACGTTTCGATTCCGGCGAATCCGCCGCCGATGACGGTCACCGTAAGTAGACGGTCGCGCTCTTTGCCCTTGGGCAGATTTGCGGCTTTAGCAAAATTGTCAATGATTCGGTCGCGAACAGCGAGTGCTTCTTCGATGGACTTCATGCCGAACGCTTCTTCCGCAACTCCGGGAATCGGAAAGGTTCGAGAAACAGATCCGGCTGCCACCACGATGTGGTCGTATTTGGCGGTGTAGCTCTTGCCAGCCGATGGTTCGATAGTCGCCATCTTTTTGGCGTGATTCACCGATACGACTCTGCCCTGTACCACGTGGGTTTTTTTCAGGTGACGGCGTAGCGGCACGATAACGTGGCGGGCTTCAATCAAGCCGGCTGCGACTTCGGGCAGGAACGGGTGGTACGTCATGTACGGAAGCGGGTCGACCAGTGTGACCTCGGCTTCACCAGCGCGCAAGTGCTTCTGCAACTTAAAAGCGGTGTAAAAACCGGTATACCCGCCACCGACGATAAGAATTTTGGCCACGACAATTACTCCTGAAATTTATGAGGTCAACTGCTCAAATCTAGCGCGTTTCGGGAGCGCACACGCACCGTTTGGGCGACCACGTGGCGGCGTCGAGCGCCGCATCCCCCACGAGGTTGACGCCGGGACCAACCGCGAGACTGTGGGCAGCGAGGGCATGGAGACATTTCACTCGGGATGGCATACCGCCCGCGCTGATTCCGTCAAGTTCGTCGACTCGACCGTGTGGGTCGCGGTCGGCGATGTACGCGTGGTGAGCGGCGATGTACGCCGCGGCGAACTCGGGGTCATTCGCTAGTTTGTCTTGTGCGGTCGCCATGAAGCCGTTCGCCTCGAGTGTTGACAGTGCCGCGGTCGCGGTCGGGTGCGTCAAATAGTAGAACGTGGGAAACGGTGAGCCGTCCGCCAGTCGCGGTTTCGTCGCGACAACGGTAGGAGCGCCGCACACGCATCGCGCCGCGACCCCGACGACATCGCGCATCGGCCGTCCCAGTTGAATCTTCATAATCTCGAGGTCGCGCTCGCTTGCCGCATCGATTGTCACTTAGATTCCCGTTCCGGATTGGCCGCAAAGGCATACGACTGAACGAACGCGTCGACCCAGTCGATATCGGTGGTTTGAACGGTTCCCAGCACTTCGTTCGTCTTTGCAGGTTTCGCGTCAACATCGTTGACGACGAGATACGAAATGTCACCCGGGTAAACGAACATGAGCCGTTCCCTCGCTTGCGCCTCGACATAGGCGCGATCGGTCCATCGCATCATGTCCGCTTGCGCTTCGGCGAGGGTCGCTCGTGCGGCCGCTACCTCACGGTCGAGTTCGGCAATCTTCGCTTGTTGTTCAAACCAAATCTGGACTGGTTGCCATAGGTTGACAACGGCGACAATTGCGATGATGATCCCGACAATGACCGAGCCACTTCGTTGTAGTTCGCGGTCGATAAAGTCGTCGAGACTCTGGCGCACGCCGTTCCGCGCCCGACCCGACATTCGGGTGGAACGTTCAGGGCGCCGCGGTTGCCTCATTCTTCAAGGGTAACGCGAGCGCCCCCTCAACCTCGTGAACTACTAGGCGGTGAAACGAGGGAACGCAGTACGACCCGCGTACACCGCAGCGTCTCCGAGTTCCTCTTCGATGCGCAGCAACTGGTTGTACTTCGCGACGCGCTCGCTTCGAGCGGGGGCGCCCGTCTTGATCTGCCCACAGTTCGTTG
>JBIIAK010000093.1:0-4214 GCA_044239945.1 Microbacteriaceae bacterium | reverse complement strand
CGTGAAGCGGTGACTGAGGCGAAGCAGCGCGTGGGAACCAAGGAACGAGATGATTGCCGCGACGAACCCGATTATCAGGTAGTTCATTCGTCGTCCTCTGCCAACAACCCGAGAACATCGCGAATCGCATCCCGTGAAATTGTCCCGTCTCGCAAAATCCGAGCGGGTTTTCCGTCACGTGTCGGAGTGACGTCGACGATTGTCGATCCGACGCGCGACCCCGACGACTCTCCCGTGTCGAGATAAACCGAGATGCGATCACCCAATTGTTCTCGTGCCTCGGCGGCCGTCACAGCCGCCGGCTTTCCGGTCAGGTTCGCGCTGGATACAGCGAGCGGCCCGGTCTCAGTCAAAAATTCACGCACGAGCTCATGGTCTGGCATTCGCAGTGCGACCGTTCCGTCGGTCTCGCCCAAGTCCCAAGCGAGGGTTGGTCGTGCCGAGACAACAATTGTCAATCCGCCCGGCCAGAATGCGTCAGCAAGTTTTTCAACCTCGGGAGTGATGTGCTCTGCGAGTGCTGACACGGTGTCGAAATTAGGCACGAGAACAGGTGGTGGCGCCTGGCGCCCTCGGCCCTTCGCGTCGAGCAACTTCTGCACAGCCGCCGGGTTAAAGGCGTCGGCGGCGATTCCGTAAACAGTGTCGGTGGGGAGTACGACAAGGTCGCCGCGACCGATGGCCTGTCTGGCTAGTCGCAGTCCCGTCAAGGCCTCACTCGTTTCGAGGCAGTTATAGATTGTGCCCATCCCTGACAGTTTAGCCATGTGCGTCTATCGGACCGCGGTGAGCACTCGTTCGCGTTGGAGAAGATCAGTGTGGGTGGACGTCATCGAGAATCCCGCCTCAGTGGCGATGTCACGAACGCCCGCACCTTGCCCGTCGCCGTGTTCAACGACGAGAGTGCCGCCGGGTCGCAAGAGAAGCGCGGCCCGGGTGACAAATGTGCGAATGTCTCGAAGTCCGTCGTCCCCGCCGAACAGCGCGATCTCGGGGTCGTACCCCAACACTTCACGGTCAACGGGCTTTTCGGAGTCGGGGATATACGGCGGATTCGCGACAACGACATCAACGGTGCCGTCGAGTTCCGGCAGCGCGCTTACCACGTCGCCAACGACGAGCGTCACCCGGTCGTCACCGTATCGCGCGATGTTTCGCTCTGCCCATTCGGCCGCAGTGGGCGATATTTCAATCGCAAACACTTCAGCGTTGGGAACCTCGGTTGCGAGTGCGAGGGCGAGCGCTCCGGTTCCTGTGCCGAGGTCAACGGCACGAGGTCGTGGTGACGGAACCTGCCGAAGAGCGTCTATCGCCCATTCGGCGACGAGTTCGGTTTCGGGACGAGGAACGAGTGCGCCAGGACCGACGGCGAGAACCATGTGACGAAAGGGTGACTCACCGGTGATGTGTTGGAGAGGCTCACGAGATTCGCGGCGGGCTGCGAGAGTATTGATTTCCGCAACGATTGACTCATCCATTTCAACGCCCATGAACGCCTTGGTGGCAACCTCGCCGCGAGTCCATCCGGCGACATGACCGACGATGAGTTCGGCATCCGCGACAGCAGAGACGATGCCGGCGCGGTCGAACATCTGCGCCAGGGCGGAAACAATCTCGCCGACCGAGGTCACGAGCCGGAGGACTCTGTCAGCGCTTTCAATCGCGCTTCTTCATCGACGGCGATACACGAATCGATAATCGGCTCTAACGCGCCGTTCATAACCTGGTCGAGGTTGTACGACTTGTACCCTGTGCGGTGATCGGCAATACGGTTCTCGGGGAAATTGTAGGTGCGGATTCGCTCTGAGCGATCCATTCCCCGAATCTGGCTCTTGCGGGCATCGCTCGCGACCGCATCACGTTCTTCTTGCTGACGCGCAAGCAGTCGTGCACGCAGAACACGCATCGCCGATTCTTTGTTTTGAATTTGACTCTTCTCGTTTTGACACGACACGACTATTCCTGTCGCAATGTGGGTGATGCGAACCGCCGAGTCGGTCGTGTTGACGGATTGGCCGCCGGGGCCACCAGAACGGAATACGTCGATACGGATGTCGTTTGGGCTGATCGCGACCTCTTCCGGTTCGTCAACCTCGGGAAAAACGAGAACACCTGTCGTCGACGTGTGGATCCGGCCCTGCGCCTCAGTTGCGGGAACACGCTGAACGCGATGAACACCGCCTTCGTATTTGAGTTTCGCCCACGCACCGTTCGCGGGATCGGTGGCGTTGGATTTGATTGCGAGTTGAACGTCTTTGAAACCACCCAAGTCGCTGTCCGTCCTGTCGAGAATTTCGACGCGCCAGCCACGGCTGTCTGCGTACTGCGTGTACATGCGCAGAAGGTCGGCGGCGAACAGGGCGCTTTCCGCGCCACCTTCGCCTCCCTTGATTTCCATAATGACGTCGCGGCCATCGTCGGGGTCGCGAGGAATCAGCAATCGACGAAGTTTCTCTTCGAGCTCGGTGACGCTGGATTCCATCGGTGCGATCTCGGCGGCGAACACCTCGTCGTCCTTGGCAAGTTCCTTCGCGGCCGCGAGATCATCGCGGGCTGCGGACAATGCTTCGTGCGTCAAGACAATCTGATTCAATTCCGAATATCGTCGATTGAGTTTCTTGGCGCGTGCCGGATTCGTGTGAATCGCCGAATCGGCGAGTTCCACTTGAAGAGCGGCGTGTTCCGCGACGAGACCGTCGATTGATTCGAGCATGAGAACCGTTAGAGGGTGACGACTGCGGTGGCGATATCGAGCAGTTCGTCTCGAACCACACCGGAGAAACCGTCGGTCTGATTGTCAATAGTGGCGATGACCGTGAGCGAGCCACCCGTCTCGAGCGCGCGACCAGCACCGAACAAGCGCTTAGTGGCCGAGAACACGGCGGCGTCAACTGCTCCGTCACCCAGCGGACGCGAGCCCTGGATGACCGCCATCTGGTTCTTGGCGACACGAGTCATCGAGTCGATGAGCACAACAACGTGGTGTCCCTTTTCGACGAGCCGCTTGGCCCGTGCGATGGCGAGGTCAGCGACGGTGACGTGTTCGTCGGCGTGACGATCGTAGGACGAAGCGCTGACTTCTCCGCGAACGCCGCGACTGAGCGCCGTCACGTCTTCGGGAAGACCCTCGGAAACAACAACCATGAGGTGAGCGTCCGATGCACTGGCCGAGATTTCGGTAGAGAGGTCACGCATCACAGCAGTGCGATTCGCCCCGGCAACAGCGTCGACGAGGACGCGGTCGCCCTTCTTGACCGAACCAAAACGACCTTTCAATCCCAAACCGTCGGTCGCATGGACGGCGACGAGATCGTTGAAGTCGTCGCGGGCGACGGCTTCTTCTGGTGCCGCGCCGTTCACAAAGTCAATCGTTGCGAGTGCGTTGTACTTCTGGCGGTTCTGGAAATCGTTGTCGCGAGGCTGTCGGATTGCACCAACGATGGCGTCACCCTTGCGGAGGTTGTACTTCTTCACCTGACCGAGTGCGACATAAATGTCGGCGGGGCTGGCGAGGTAGCCAGCGGTGCGAACGAACGCGTAGTTGTCGAGAATGTCCAAGATTCCGGCGACGGGGATGAGCACGTCGTCATCGCTCACGCCATCGAAGTCGTCGTCGCGTCCGCGTCCGCGCTTGCGGTTGCGCTGGCGACTACGACCGTTGTCCGCCTGTGTGTCATCTGATTCAGGAGAGTCGGCGTTCTCTGAGGCATCAGCGTCGCCAGTTCCAGCAGTAGCGGTTCGGCCACGGCCGCGACCGCGGGTGCGGCGGCCGGCGGGGGCGTCACCTTCCGCAGGTGCATCGCCTGAATCGGGTGCCGACTCGGCGGAAGGGGCGTCTTGAGTGACGACCTCAACCGGTGCGTCAGCCGACTTTTTGGTGGCGCGTCGAGGTGCTCGCTTGCGGACCGGCGTTTCGGTGCTGTCGGTAACGGGTACGTCCGTTGTTTCGTTATCCATTGTTTACTCCTTGATGTGTCACACCACCGTGAGCAATCGCACAACGCGATATTCGGTGAGGTGAATCGAAACCTGCTCGGGATCCGGTTAGAGACCGTCTCCATCGGGCAGTACCACAACTGTAGCACCCTTGAAGTCGACAGCGAGCATGAGGCACTCCCACGCTGTGTCCTTCGACTTGTCAACGATGCTCGCCGCGCGCGCGCGTTCGAGTGGATCATCGGTCAGCACGAGGACCGACGGCCCTGCCCCCGAGA
>JBIIAK010000092.1:0-4248 GCA_044239945.1 Microbacteriaceae bacterium | reverse complement strand
CGAGACGCACGGCGCGCTGGCGGGCATCGTGTCGGGGAGTGGTCCGACGGTCGCGCTTCTCGCTGCTGATGAAGATTCAGCCGCCGGTCTTATGGCGGCGTTGGTGGCCGAGGGGCGTGACGCTATTGCTGTGACGGCGCCGGCCGCCGGCGCTCAGGTGAGCTGAACGGAACCCCCAAGAAACTGAGCAACACGGAACCGATAGCGGCACCGACCAGAGCGATGTCGGCGACGTTGCCGACAAAGAATCCGCCGTAGTCAATAAAGTCAACGATTTTTCCTGAGCCGAGAGTGTCTCCGCGCAGCAACCGATCAAAGAAGTGCGATACGGCGCCACCGAGCATCGAACCGACGGCCAGTGACCACAACAGATTTTGACTGCGAAATGCGACAACGACGAGCACAACGGCGGTGACGCCGGCGATAACAGTCAAGATCCAAATGAATCCCGTGCCCAAGCCGAAGGCGGCTCCGGGGTTGTAGACGAGGACGAATCCGAACCAACCGCCGAGAATCGGCGTTCGTGGTTGGCCGACAAGCACAGTTTCGGCCCACAGTTTGGTGAGTTGATCGAGGGTGATCCAGAACGCGGCAAGCGAAAAGGTCAGAACGATAAGGGTTCGTCGGGTCACCCTTACATTCTCGCAACATTTACCTGTCTAAACTAACGAAGTGAACCTGGTCGGATTAGAAAGCGTTTCGCACGAGTACCCGAATCGGGTCGTGTTGGACAATCTCACCATTGGAGTTCACGCGGGCGACCGCATCGGCGTCGTCGGTCGGAACGGTGACGGTAAGTCGACACTCTTGTCAATCATTGGCGGTTCGTTGACCCCGGATTCCGGTCGGGTCACGATGCGCGGAGGCACGCAGGTCGGCATGTTGACGCAAGATGACCACTTCGGTGATGACGACACGGTCGGGAACGTTGTCGTCGGGGAAGGCCCAGAGCACGAGTGGGCGTCATCCCCTGTGGTACGAGATGTGCTCGCCGGACTACTGGGCGACGTCGATGTCAACGCCCGAATCGGTGATTTGTCAGGTGGGCAGCGTCGCCGTGTCGCCCTTGCTCGCCTTCTCGTCGGCGAGTGGGACGTTCTGCTTCTGGACGAACCAACCAACCACCTCGATGTCTCGGGGGTTAATTGGCTCGCCGAACATTTGATTCGTCGCTGGCCAACCGGTGCGGGCGCTCTTGTTGTCGTCACTCACGACCGGTGGTTCCTTGACGCGATTTCTACCGACACATGGGAGGTCCACGACGGCATCGTCGACAAGTTCGAGGGCGGATACGCGGCGTACATTTTGCAACGCGTCGAGCGCCAGCGACAATCGGCGTCGAGCGAGGAACGCCGTCAGAACTTGTTGCGGAAGGAACTCGCGTGGTTGCGTCGTGGCGCCCCGGCTCGGACGACCAAACCGAAATTCCGTATCGATGCCGCGACCGCGCTGATTGCGGATGTGCCACCACCCCGCGACCGCATCGAACTGTCTAAGTTGGCGACGCAACGCCTCGGTAAAGACGTGGTTGACCTGCTCGACGCGGGATTTGCTTTCGGCGATAACGTCATTCTCAAGGACGTTGAGTGGCGCATCGCACCGGGCGAGCGTACCGGGATCCTGGGTCGTAACGGTGCCGGTAAATCGACCCTCCTGGGACTCATTGACGAAAGCATGCAACCTACGAGCGGTCGTGTGAAAACTGGGAAGACGGTCAAACTGCGCCGACTTGATCAACGTCTCGAGGGACTCGAAAAATACATGAACGATCGGGTGAGCGCGGTGATCGCCGGGTTCAAAACGACCTACAACGCGGGCGGAATCGAGTTGACTCCCGGCCAGTTGCTGGAACGTCTCGGATTTTCGAGTGCACATATTCAAACCCCTGTCAAAGACCTCTCGGGAGGGCAGAAGCGCCGCCTCCAGATTTTGCTCATCCTTCTCGACGAACCGAACGTGTTACTTCTTGACGAACCGACGAACGATCTCGACACCGACATGCTTGCGGCGCTCGAGGACGTGCTTGACTCGTGGCCGGGAACGTTGATTGTGGTCTCGCACGACCGGTATCTGCTCGAGCGCGTGACCGACCAGCAATATGCGGTCATCGGAAAGCACCTGCGCCACCTTCCCGGTGGCGTCGACGAATACTTGCGTTTGGATGCACGTCCTGTCACCCCGATGTCGGTGGCACCGGCCAAGACCGCCCCAAAGTCGACCAACCTGAGCGGCGCCGAGCGACACGTGCTTGACAAGGAATTCAAGTCACTTGAACGGCAAATTCAGAACCTCAAGTCGTCAATGGAAAAGATTCACGTGCAATTGGCGTCGCACGACCAAAGCGATTATGAAGGTCTTGCGAGAATCAGTAGCGAACTCGGAACTGCGACCACGAACCTCGATGCACTTGAGTCTCGGTGGCTGGATGTGGCCGACAAACTCGGACGGTGACGTCTAGAGCGTTGCTCGTCGCGACTACCCGAAACGCCCTGAGATGTAGTCCTCGGTGCGAACATCTTTGGGGTTGGTGAAGATGTCCGAAGTCCGGTCGAATTCAACCAGGACGCCTGTGCGATTTCCGGTTGTTTCGTCGGGAAGCGCGGTGAAGAACGCAGTGCGGTCGGCCACTCGAGCGGCCTGCTGCATGTTGTGAGTGACGATGACGATTGTGTAGTCCTTTGTCAGTTCCAACATCAAATCTTCAATGCGCTTGGTGGCGATTGGGTCAAGCGCCGAGCAGGGCTCGTCCATGAGGATGATGTCGGGTTTGACGGCGATGGTTCGGGCGATACACAACCGCTGTTGCTGTCCACCCGACAGACCGAATGCGGTCTGCTTCAGCTTGTCTTTAACTTCGTCCCACAGAGCGGCCTGGGTCAGTGCTTCTTCGACCAGGTCGTCCATGTTGGCCGGCTTCATGCCAATCACACGAGGGCCGTAGGCCACGTTGTCGTAAATCGACTTTGGGAATGGGTTGGGTTTTTGGAATACCATCCCGATCCGGCGTCGGACTTCGATGGCGTCGACTTCGGGGGCGTAAATGTTTTCTCCGTGGAACGTCACGGAACCGGTCACTCGAGCGCCATCAACGAGGTCGTTCATGCGGTTGAGCGATCGCAACAAAGTTGATTTTCCACATCCGGAAGGACCAATGAGAGCGGTGATTTCGTTTGTACCAAAAGACATGTTGACATCTGAAACCGCGCGGAAATTGCCATAGAAAACGTCGACGTCTTGGCATTCGAGTGCAGGAAGCCCCACTTCCGAGACGGGTCCGTGGTCGGCTGTAACGATGCGGACCTTCGCCTCGGCGTCTTTTTTCGCGCCGGAATCCTGGTTTGACTTTTTGTCGTTGTTCGTGGCCATGGTGTCTTTCTTTACCAGCGCTGCTGGAATCGATTGCGGATGGTGATGGCGATGGAATTCATGGCGAGGAGTAACCCGAGCAGCACAATGGACGTCGCGGCGGCAAGCACGTGGAATTCTTCCTGGGGTCGGCCAGTCCAGTTGAAGATCTGGATGGGCAGGGTTGTATACCCTGAAAACAATCCGTTTGGGTCGAAAGAGACGAACACGAGCGCGCCGAGGATGAGAAGCGGAGCGGCCTCTCCGAGGGCGCGAGAGAGCGCCAAAATTGACCCCGTCGCGATTCCGGGAACCGCAGACGGCAATGTTTGGCGGAAGAGCGTCTGCAGGGGGGTAGCGCCGAGCGCCAAGGAGCCCTCGCGAATCTCGAGGGGAACCGCACGGAGTGATTCGCGCGTGACAATGATGACGACGGGCAGAATCAGCAAACTCAGCGCTAACGCGCCGGCGATCACAATGTTCTTGTCTCGAACGCCCATCGCCGTCAACGCACCGAGTGTCAGCAGTCCGTAAACAATCGAGGGAACCGCGGCGAGGTTTTGCACGTTGAGTTCGACGGCGCGGTTGAACCAGTTTCGCCTGTTCGCAAATTCTTCCAGGTGAATTCCGGCAGCAATTCCCAACGGAAGGGTAAACAGTGCGGTGACCGAGATGACCATAAGCGATCCCAAAATCGCGGGTCGCGCGCCAGCATCTTCGGGGTCCGAGGAAGGGAACTCGGTGAACATCCTTAAGTCGAGCCTCTCAGCCCCATCTATCCAGGTGGTCACGATGAGGGTCAAGAGAAACAGGAAAGCAAAAAAGACGCTGAACCACAAGAGGAACAAGAAGGCCATCGAGAGCGGACTAGTGTCTCCGCCGCGAACTCGGCCTCGTAATGAA
>JBIIAK010000009.1:0-14264 GCA_044239945.1 Microbacteriaceae bacterium | reverse complement strand
TGCGCAAGACGCAGAGCCAAGTCGGCCGTTAGTTCCGCGTTGGCGAGCCCGCGAACACCATCGGTCCCAAAGAGACTCGACATCGGAGAATGACCGATTAACGCTTCGAGTACTGGGGAGCCTTGCGGGCCTTCTTCAGACCAGCCTTCTTGCGCTCCTTGATTCGCGCATCACGCGTGAGGAAACCGGCCTTCTTGAGGGTCGGACGGTTGTTCTCGGTGTCGATTTCGAGGAGGGCACGAGCGATACCGAGACGCAACGCCCCGGCTTGTCCAGAAGGGCCTCCGCCCGAAATACGAGCAATAACGTCATATACAGAACCAAGTTCGAGAACCGCGAATGGCGACATGATGAGCTGCTGGTGAAGCTTGTTGGGGAAGTACTCCGCGATTGCGCGACCGTTAACGGTCACTGCGCCGGTTCCGGGCACGAGTCGCACGCGGGCGATGGCTTCCTTGCGTCGACCGACGGCTGCGCCGGCGACAGAGAGAGTGAGCTTCGGTGCCTTGGCTCCCGATGCGGTTGTTTCGCTGATTTTTGCCACTGTTCTAATCCTTCGCTCGGCGCTTACTGCGCGACCTGGTCAAATGTATAGGGCTTCGGCTGCTGGGCAGTGTGAGGGTGCTCGGCACCCGCGTACACCTTGAGCTTGCGGAACTGGTCGGCTCCGAGCGAGTTCTTGGGGAGCATGCCACGAATGGCCTTCTCGACGGCGCGCGTGGGGTGCTTCTCGAGGAGTTCCGAGTACTTGACAGCCGTCAGTCCACCCGGGTAACCCGAGTGGCGGTAGGCAAGCTTCTGGGTAAGCTTCGAGCCGGTGAGTGCGACCTTTTCGGCATTGATGATGATGACGTGGTCACCCATGTCCATGTGCTGAGCAAAGGTTGGTTTGTGCTTGCCGCGAAGAAGAACCGCGGCGTGGCTTGCCAAACGACCGAGGACAACGTCTTCGGCGTCAATGATGATCCAGTCCCGCTGAATGTCAGCGGGTTTTGGTGAGAATGTACGCGTCACAGTCGTAGCGCTTTCGGTTAAAGTGTTCGTGAATCCCGCTCCGGTGAGGCTTTCTAAGGAAAGAACTCGGTGGAGGGCTCAACCAGGCACCCGGTCGGGCACCAAGGGTCAACGATACAAGGGATTCAGTGTCTGGTCAAACCGGTTCACGCCGAGTGCGGGACAGTTCGGCTCGGTCGCCCACCTCGTCGTCGGCCGGGTAGCCCACCTCGACGAGCGTAAGCCCGTGCGGCGGGACAACGATGAATGCTGAGGTACGCGTGCGTTCCTCGCGAAGGGTCACAGCATCGCCAACACTGAGTTTGCCGCGACCCACCGCGATACACATCCCGACAAGGTTTCGCACCATGTTGTGGCAGAACGCGTCGGCCTGCACCTCTGCAACGAGAGTTCCGTCGTACTCTCGGCGCCAGCGAAAAATATGCAAATCGCGGACACGAGTGGCCCGAGGCCTAGGCTTGCAAAACGTCGTCCAGTCGTGAAGGCCAAGCAGGGAAGTCGCCGCTTTGTTCATAAGGTCTATGTCGAGGTGCTCGTCAACCCACAGCGTGAATCGACGCGATCTGGGGTCACGAACACTCACGGCGTCGGAAACCCGGTATTCGTAACGGCGGTAGATCGACGAGTAGCGCGCATCGAACCCAGGTGGGGCCACCGTCACGCGGTCAATATGAATTGACCCGACCGTCAAGATCGAATTGAGTTGGCGAATGAGTTGTTCAGGTTTCACCGCATCGCTGACATCGACGTGAGCAGTTTGACCCGTTGCGTGGACTCCAGCATCGGTCCGTCCCGCGACCGTGGATTGAATCGTGTCCATGCGCAAAACTGTCGCCAACGCACCATCGAGCGTTCCCTGCACGGTGTTCAGATCGGGCTGTTTTGCCCAACCAGAAAAGTCAGTGCCGTCATAAGAGAAATCGATTCGGAGTCTCACTGATCACCGCCGGAAACGACTGAAGGCCCGAGGAAAATCCCCGGGCCTTGCGTCATGAAATTACTTGTCGTCACCCTCGGAGGCAGCGTCGTCGGCGGCGTCCGGTGCGGTGTCGGCGTCGGCTTCGGGAGCCACATCGTTCGCGGAGACCTCTGCGGTCTCGGCGGCGTCTACGGCTTCAACCACCTCTGTGGCCTCTACGGTTTCGACGACCTCAGCCTCAGCGACCTCGTCAACTGGAGAATCGAGAACGACGTCCTCAATAACCTCGTCAGCGACAACCGCAGCAACAGGCTTAGCGGCCGGTGCGGCGGCCGCAGCAGCCGCGGCAGCGGTTTTCTTGGCCGACTTGGGCTTCGGGTTCACGGGCTCAAGCACGAGCTCGATTTGGGCCATTGATGCGTTGTCGCCCTTCCGGAAGCGCGTCTTCGTGATGCGGGTGTAACCGCCCTCTCGCGATTCGACCTGAGGTGCGATTACCGTGAAGAGTTCGTGAGTTGCGTCCTTGTTGCGAAGAATTCCGAGAACACGACGACGGGCGTGGAGGTCTCCGCGCTTGCCGAACGTGACAAGGCGTTCAGCGAGCGGGCGAAGGCGCTTTGCTTTAGTCTCGGTCGTTTCGATCGACTTGTGGGTGAACAGTGCGACCGCGAGGTTGGCAAGAAGCAGTCGTTCGTGGGCCGGGCCTCCTCCGAGGCGGGGTCCCTTTGTGGGCTTAGGCATGTGTTGGTTCTCCTGTCAGATGCGAGCGCGATGGCACCCGCAGGGTAATTACTGTTCGTTGGCCTCGTAGAAGTACGCCGAATCCGCTCCCGGAACACCGTCCTTGAGCTTAAGGCCGCGCTCAACAAGCTTCTCGAGAACTTCGTCGACCGACTTCTGTCCGAAGTTTCGGATGTTCATGAGTTGGTGCTCGGTCAGGTTGACCAACTGTGCGAGGGTGTTGATTCCCTCGCGCTTGAGGCAATTGAAAGAACGAACTGTGAGGTCAAGTTCTTCAATGCGAATATCGAGGCCTTCACCCGTGACGACTTCTTCGAAGCGAGGCCCAATTTCAATACCCTCGGCTTCGACGTTCAATTCACGAGCAAGCCCGAACAGTTCGACGAGAGTTCCACCAGCCGACGCCACGGCGTCGCGAGGAACGATGGAAGCTTTCGTTTCGACGTCGACGACGAGCTTGTCGAAGTCGGTGCGCTCACCGGCACGAGTTGCCTCAACGCGGTAAGTCACCTTGAGAACGGGCGAATAAATCGAATCAATCGCGATGGTGCCGATGGGGGCACCTGCAATCTTGTTCTGCTCCACTGAGACATACCCACGACCGCGCTCAATCGTGAGTTCGATTTCGAGGTTTCCCTCTTTCGACAGAGTCGCAACATGCATCTCGGGGTTGTGGATTTCCACTCCGGCGGGAGCGGTGATGTCCGCTGCGGTTGCAACACCGGCACCCTTTTTGCGGAGGTAGGCGACAACCGGTTCATCGTGCTCGCTCGAAACCGTAATGTTTTTGAGGTTCAAGATGATTTCCGTGACGTCTTCGTGAACACCCGTGAGCGACGTGAACTCGTGCGGTGCACCGGTCACGCGAAAACGGGTGACGGCTGCGCCGGGGATCGACGACAGGAGGGTGCGGCGGAGGGAGTTACCCAGTGTGTAGCCAAAACCAGGTTCAAGCGGTCCGATGACGAACTGTGAACGCGTGTCGGATTCGGTGATTTCGGTGAGCGTGGGGCGCTGTGCAATGAGCACGTGGTTTCCTTTCGGTCAGTGTCCGCTATATGACACTTCTCTGAATACGAATGTTGAGTTGTTGGTGTGAGGCGAACGGGTCTCCCCATCACCCCGGTAAATCCGTGGTGCGTTAGACGCGGCGGCGCTTCGGCGGGCGGCAGCCGTTGTGAGCCTGAGGCGTCACATCGGTAATCGATCCGACCTCGAGGCCAGCAGCCTGAAGTGAACGAATCGCCGTTTCCCGACCGGAACCGGGCCCTTTGACGAACACGTCGACCTTTTTGACTCCGTGTTCTTGCGCCTGTCGAGCTGCCGATTCCGCGGCAAGCTGAGCGGCAAACGGTGTCGACTTACGTGAACCCTTGAAGCCAACCCCACCCGACGACGCCCAGGAAATGACGTTGCCAGAAGGGTCGGTGATGGACACGATGGTGTTGTTGAACGTCGACTTGATGTGAGCCTGGCCCACGGCGATGTTCTTCTTGTCCTTACGACGAGGCTTTCGGCCCGCGGTGGCTTTCGGTGCTGCCATGATCTAGTTCCCTTTCCTAGGGCCGCGGCTAGCGGCCGGCCTTCTTCTTGCCGGCGACAGTGCGCTTCGGTCCCTTGCGGGTGCGGGCATTGGTCTTCGTGCGCTGACCGTGAACGGGCAGACCACGACGGTGGCGGATTCCCTGGTACGAGCCCAGTTCCACCTTGCGGCGAATGTCGGCCTGCACCTCACGGCGCAAGTCACCTTCGACCTTGAAGTTGGCGTCGATGTAGTCACGCAACGCGATGAGTTGATCGTCGGTGAGGTCCTTGACGCGAATGTTCTTGTCGATTTTGGTCTCGTCGAGAACCTGAACCGAACGGGTACGGCCAACGCCGTAAATGTAGGTAAGTGCGATTTCTACGCGCTTGTCGCGGGGAATATCTACTCCAGCGAGACGTGCCATGAGGCTGCTCCTAGTAATTAAAGAGGTCTGTGCCAACATCGTTCCCGAGCCTCTTACTCGGGTGGTCCCCCACTAGTGGGTTGTGATGCGGCGAGGTTTTGTATTCAGTTTTCGGGGAGTTCGTTAGCCCTGGCGCTGTTTGTGGCGAGGGTTCTCGCAGATCACCATGACGTTTCCGTGTCGACGAATGACCTTGCACTTGTCGCAAATCGGCTTGACGCTTGGGTTGACCTTCATTGTTTTCTCCTGTTTCGCTGGCGTCGTACCCGGTGAATTCCGGGCCGTTCCTTCTGCGCGGTTACTTGTAGCGATAAACGATTCGACCTCGTGAAAGGTCGTAGGGGCTAAGTTCTACAATCACGCGGTCCTCTGGGAGGATGCGGATGTAGTGCTGGCGCATTTTTCCCGAGATATGCGCGAGGACCTTGTGGCCATTCGCTAGTTCGACGCGAAACATTGCATTGGGCAATGCTTCTACGACCGAGCCTTCAATCTCGATAACGCCATCTTTGTTAGCCATGTTTCCGTTCGTTAGCTGCTCACAACCACACGTCGTGCGGTCGGTGGGAGGCGCCACTAGGGCACGACACACCAAAGTACGACAATACGCCACATTTGGCGGTTTTGCAAGTGGAACTTAGGCGCGGAGGCCCCGAAGGGCTAACGCTTCAACGATTCGCTCTGTCACGTCATTGATTGGCCCGATTCCATCGACGCTGATAAGAATTTTGCGGCCCCCGTAGACCTGGATAAGGGGTGCAGTTTCACGAGCATACAACTCAAGGCGATTGCGCATGACATCCTCGGTGTCGTCGGTGCGTCCCTGTTCGGTTGCACGCGCACGAATTCGATCAATCACGACGTCGGGATCGACCGTGAGTTCAACGACGACATCCAGCTGGTTTCCCTGTGCTGCGAGGACTTCGTCTAAGGCACGGACTTGGTCGAGAGTTCGTGGATAACCGTCGAGAAGAAAGCCGTGCTCGCAATCGGCGTGTGCGAGTCGATCGGCAACCAGCGCATTCGTGAGGGTGTCGGGGACATATTCGCCCCGATCCATAAATCCTTTGGCCTCGACGCCGAGGGGCGTTTCGTCACGGACGTTCGCTCGAAAGATATCGCCCGTCGAAATCGCAGGGATGGAGAAGGCGTTTGACAGGAGAACCGCCTGAGTCCCCTTACCGGCCCCCGGGGGGCCAACGAGGAGCATGCGGACCATTAACCGAGCAGTCCTTCATAGTGACGCTGTTGAAGCTGAGCGTCAATCTGTTTGACGGTCTCTAGTCCGACGCCAACGATGATGAGGATTGATGTTCCGCCGAAGGGGAAGTTTTGATTCGCGCCGATGGTCGCCAGGGCGATGAGCGGGATGAGGGCGACTATTCCGAGGTAGAAGGCGCCGGGCAGCGTGATGCGGGACAAAACATAGTTGAGGTACTCGGCAGTCGGACGGCCGGCACGAATGCCTGGAATGAACCCGCCATACTGCTTCATGTTGTCAGCGACCTCGATGGGGTTGAATGTGATCGCGACGTAGAAGTAGGTGAATCCGACGATCAGCAAAAAGAACATCGCCGTGTAGAGGGGCTGGTCACCGCTGGCCAGGTTCGCGCTGACCCACAAAACCCAATCCGGTGCAACGGTGCCGGCAGCAGGCTGGTTGAACTGGGCAATGAGCGCGGGAAGGTACAAGAGTGACGAGGCGAAGATTACGGGCACAACACCCGCCATATTCACCTTGATTGGGATATAGGTGCTAGTTCCACCATAGGTTCGCGTTCCGACAACACGCTTGGCGTATTGGACCGGGATGCGTCGCTGTGACTGCTCGACGAACACGACGGCTGCCATGATGACGATTCCAATCGCGATGACGAGGAAGAAGATACTGTTTCCTTCGGTGCGCTGAATTGCCCACAGCGAGGTGGGGAACCCGGCGGCGATTGACGCAAAGATGAGAATAGACATTCCATTGCCGATACCGCGTTCAGTAATCAGTTCACCGAACCACATGATCAGACCGGTTCCAGCGGTCATCGTGATGACGATCAACAGAATCGAATACCACGCGTCGCTCGTGATGAGCTGTGTGCACTCGGGAATGCTCGAGGATGCGCCAAATAGTTGACCGCTTCGGGCCACCGTGACCAGAGTGGTCGACTGCAAAATTCCCAGACCAAGCGTGAGATACCGGGTGTACTGTGTCAGCTTTGACTGGCCGGCCTGACCCTCTTTGTGCAAAGTTTCGAAGTGAGGGATGACGACACGAAGGAGCTGCGTAATAATCGACGCCGTGATGTACGGCATGATTCCCAGCGCAAAAATGGACAGTTGGAGAAGAGCGCCACCCGACAACATATTGACGAGTTCATAGATGCCGTTCGTGCCGGCACTGCCGGCGAGACAGGTTTGAACATTCGCGAAATCTACGAACGGTGCAGGCACGAACGAACCAAATCGATACAGAACAATCATCACGAGGGTAAAGCCGATCTTCGTCCGAAGATCGGGCGTCCCCATGATTCGACGAATTGCGCTGAACACTGGTCCTCCTGTGACAGGCCTAACGGCCAACTCTCTAAATCTAGTAGAAAACGAGCCGAGGGGAACCCCGGCCCGTTTTACTGACTATTTGATTGAACCGCCCGCGGCGACAATCTTTTGTTCGGCTGACTTGGACACCTTGTCCACCGTGACGGTGACGGCGACCGAAATGTCTCCGTTTCCAAGAACCTTGACCTTTTCGTTCTTGCGAACGGCACCTTTTGCCACGAGGTCGGCGATGGTGACATCTCCGCCCTTCGGGTAAAGCTCGGTGATGCGGTCGAGATTGACAACCTGGTACTCGACGCGGAACGGGTTCGTAAAACCACGAAGTTTCGGCGTGCGCATGACGAAGTTGAGGTTTCCACCTTCGAGACCCCGACGAACCTGGTAACGAGCCTTCGAGCCCTTGGTACCACGCCCAGCGGTCTTTCCCTTAGAGCCCTCACCGCGACCAACACGAGTGCGGGACTTTTTGGACCCTGGCGCGGGGCGGAGGTGGTGCAACTTCAGAAGTTGAACCTTCTCGCCCGATTCCGTCGCTGCGGGCTTTGCTTTCGCGGGCGCCTTGGCAGCTGGGGCTTTTTCGGCAACGTCGGCGGCCGGCTTGGCGGCAGCCTTCGGTGCAGCGGCCTTGGCAGGAGCCTTGGCGGGCGGTTTCGCAGCAGCAGGTTTCGCGGCAGCAGCCTTGGCGGGCGCTTTCGCAGCAGCCGGCTTTGCGGCGGGCTTTTTTTCTTCAGCCATTACTTCACTTCCTCAACAGTGACGAGGTGCGCAACGGTGCGAACGTAACCCCGGTTGACCGAGTTGTCCGGACGGAGAACCGTCTGCCCGATGCGCTTCAGTCCGAGGCTGCGCAGCGTGTCACGCTGGTTCTGCTTCTCGCTGATCTTGGATTTGATCTGGGTAATCTTGAGCTGGCCCATTAGGCACCTGCCTTTGCGGCGGCCACGGCGTCAGCTTCGGCACGGATGAGACGCGCGGGAGCTACCTGCTCGAACTCGAGACCACGACGTGCGGCGACCGCACGAGGCTCTTCGAGTTGCTTGAGAGCGGCAACCGTAGCGTGAACGATGTTGATGGTGTTTGACGAACCGAGAGATTTACTCAGGACGTCGTGAATACCGGCGCACTCGAGTACGGCACGAACGGGACCACCAGCGATAACACCAGTTCCTGCAGACGCCGGACGAAGAAGTACGACACCGGCCGCCGCTTCACCCTGGACGGGGTGAGGAATGGTGAGCCCCGAGCGAGGAACGCGGAAAAAGTTCTTCTTCGCGTCTTCAACGCCCTTGGAAATCGCGAGCGGAACTTCGCGAGCTTTGCCGTAACCGACACCGACAAGTCCGTTACCGTCGCCGACGACGACGAGAGCGGTGAACGCAAAGCGACGACCGCCCTTGACGACCTTCGAGACGCGGTTGATTGCCACGACCTTCTCGAGGAAGGGGCTCTTCTCAACCTCGCGGCCACCGCGGTCATTGCGACCACCGGTACGTCCGCCACCACGGTTGTTGTCGCCACGGCGACCACGGGGAGCGGTCTCCTCGGTCGTCGTTGCTTCTGCTGCCTCAGGGGCAGTCGTTGCTTCTACTGCCTCGGGGGCAGTGGTTTCTTCCGACACAGTGTTGTCCTTCGTCTCTTCGCTCACAGGGTCAGTCCTGCCTCGCGCGCACCGTCAGCAACAGCTGCGACGCGACCGGCGTAACGGTTACCTCCGCGGTCGAAGACGACGGTTGAAACGCCGGCCTTCTTCGCGCGGTCTGCAACGAGCACACCGATTTTTTTGGCCTTGGCGGTCTTGTCCTCGGTGGAGGCGCGGAAATCCGGCTCCATCGTCGACGCGGATGCAACGGTGATTCCCTTGGTGTCGTCCACGATCTGAACAAAAAGATGACGGGCAGAGCGGGTCACGACGAGGCGGGGACGCGCTTCGGTTCCGTTGACCTTCTTGCGAAGACGGAAGTGGCGACGCGCACGCTGCTCAGTTTTTGAGGTAGTAGCCATGGTTACTTACCAGCCTTTCCGGCCTTACGACGGACGATTTCGCCCTCGTAACGAACACCCTTGCCCTTGTAAGGCTCGGGCTTGCGGAGTTTACGAATGTTTGCTGCAACCTCACCGACGGCCTGTTTCGAAATGCCCGAAACAATGACCTTGTTGTTGCCTTCGACGGCGAGGCTGATGCCGGCCGGCGGTTCAACGGTGATGGGGTGCGAAAAACCGAGAGCAAATTCGATCCCTTGGCCCTTCGCGGCAACACGGTAACCGGTACCGACGATTTCAAGAGCCTTCGTGTATCCGGTGGTGACGCCGACGATGTCGTTGGCGATGAGCGTTCGAGTTAGCCCGTGAAGCGAACGCGAAGCGCGCTCGTCATCGGGGCGGGTTACGACGACCTGGTTTTCCTCGACCGACACCGCGATGGGGTTCGCAATGTTGACGGTGAGTTCACCCTTGGGGCCCTTGACGGTGACAACGGATTCGGCAACCGAAACGGTTACACCCGACGGAATCTCGATGGGGAGACGACCAATACGCGACATGGCGGGTTACCACACGTAGGCGAGGACTTCCCCACCCACGCCTTTCTTCTGTGCTTCGCGGTCCGTGAGAAGGCCCGACGAGGTGGACAGAATGGCAACGCCGAGTCCGCCGAGAACCGTGGGGATCTCGGTTGACTTTGCGTAAACGCGAAGACCGGGCTTTGAGACGCGCTTGAGGCCAGAAAGGGCCGCTTTGCGCTCGTTGCCGTACTTCAACGTGATGGTCAAGCTATTGCCAACGCGGGCGGGTTCAACCTTCCAGTCCGAAACGTAACCTTCGCGCTTGAGGATCGCAGCGATTCCCGCTTTGATCGTGCTCGATGGCAACGTGACGGCGTCGTGGTGTGCGCTCGACGCGTTACGCAGACGGGTCAGCAAGTCTGCGACCGGATCTGTCATTGTCATTGTTGTTTTTTCCTGTTCTCTGTCTGGTTTCGACTCCCGTTACGCGAGCGCCGACCTTGTCAGTGGGTGGCTTATTCGGCTGGTGTCTTCGAGATGAAGGGGAAGCCGAGTTCGCGCAGTAGCGCGCGTCCTTCGTTATCGGTCTTGGCGGTTGTGACGACAGTGATGTCGAAACCGCGGACACGGTCAATCTTGTCCTGGTCGATCTCGTGGAACACGGACTGTTCCTGGAGTCCGAAGGTGTAGTTTCCGTTTCCGTCGAACTGACGAGGCGAGAGGCCGCGGAAGTCACGGATGCGGGGAAGTGCGAGCGACACTAGTCGATCGACGAATTCCCATGCGCGGTCGCCACGGAGAGTGACGTGTGCACCAATGGGCATGCCCTCGCGCAACTTGAATTGTGCGATGGACTTGCGCGCCTTGGTCACGACCGGCTTCTGACCGGTGATGAGTGTGAGGTCGCGAATGGCACCATCGATGACCTTCGAGTCACGCGCGGCTTCACCGACACCGGTGTTGACGACGACCTTGACCAGCTTGGGGATCTGGTGAGGGTTCGTGTAACCGAACTCCTTTGTCAACGCGCCAACAATGTCGGAACGGTACTTGGCCTTGAGGCGGGGCTGGATTTTGCCAGCCGCTGCGGCAGTAGCGGTCATTAGAGTTTTTCACCTGACTTCTTGGCGTAACGGGTACGCACGATCTTGGTCTTGTTGTCCTTGAGCGTGACCGTCTCGACGCGGAATCCGACGCGGGTCGGCTTCTTGGTCTTCGGGTCGACGAGTGCGACGTTGGACACGTGAATGGGGGATTCCCTGGTCTCGATGCCGCCAGTCTTGGTTCCGCGGTTAGTTTCACCGGTCTTGACGTGCTTGGTCACCATGTTGATGCCCTTGACGAGGACCTTGTTTGCCTCGACCTGGACCTCGAGAACTTCACCGGTCTTGCCCTTATATTCGCGCTTGCCGCTGATGACGATGACAGTGTCACCCTTTTTGATGTTCTGCATGGAACTAAATCACCTCCGGTGCCAACGACACAATCTTCATGAACTTCTTTTCACGGAGTTCGCGTCCGACGGGCCCAAAGATACGCGTTCCGCGAGGCTCGCCTTCTTTGCTCTTGATAAGGACTGCGGCGTTCTCATCGAACTTGATGTAGGACCCGTCAGCGCGACGAGTTTCCTTCACGGTACGAACGATGACGGCCTTGACGACCTCGCCTTTTTTGACGTTTCCACCGGGGATGGCGTCCTTGACGGTCGCAACGATGATGTCACCGATACCCGCGTAACGACGGGTTGAGCCACCGAGCACGCGAATCGTGAGCAGCATCTTTGCGCCAGTGTTGTCAGCGACCTTAAGTCGGGATTCCTGTTGAAGCATGTTGTTCTCCTAGTACGAGAGGCGAATTACTTCGCCTTCTCCACGATCTCGACAAGTCGCCAGTTCTTCGTGGCGGACAGCGGGCGGGTCTCGGCGATGATTACGAAGTCGCCGATACCGGCGGTGTTGTTCTCATCGTGTGCCTTGACCTTGGACGAGCGGCTCATGACCTTGCCATAGAGCGGGTGCTTGATGCGCGACTCGATCTTGACGGTGATGGTCTTGTCCATCTTGTCGCTGACGACGAGTCCACGGCGAACCTTGCGGTACGGGCGGGCTTCTGCGGTAGCAGCCTTGTTCTCGGTTGCCATTACTTGGTCTCCTCAGCAGTGTCGTCTTTCGCTTCCACGGCGGCCTTCGCCTTTGGTGCTGCCTTGGTGGCTTTCACCACCGCGACCTCAACCTTGCGGAATCCGAGTTCGCGTTCGCGAATGATGGTGTAAATCCGGGCGATGTCGCGCTTGACAGCGCGGACTCGCCCGTGGCTCTCGAGCTGGCCGGTCGCCGACTGGAAACGGAGGTTGAAGAGCTCTTCCTTCGCCTTCTTCAGTTCGGCGACGAGGTGCTCGTCTTCGAACGTATCGAGGTCAGCGGGCCTCAGGGTCTTGGTTCCGACAGACATTAGGCGTCTCCCTCTTCACGCTTGATGATGCGCGCCTTGAGCGGCAACTTGTGGATGGCGCGGGTCATGGCTTCACGAGCGAGTTCCTCGGAAACACCGGCGACCTCGAAGAGGACGCGACCCGGCTTGACGTTGGCAATCCACCACTCGGGCGAACCTTTACCGGAACCCATTCGAGTTTCCGCAGGCTTCTTGGTCAGCGGGCGGTCGGGGTAGATGTTGATCCACACCTTTCCACCACGCTTGATGTGTCGCGTCATGGCGATACGAGCCGACTCAATCTGGCGGTTCGTGACGTATGCGGGCGTAATCGCCTGAATACCGAACTCGCCGAACGTGACTTTGGTACCACCGGTCGCGGCACCCGTGCGCTTGGGGTGGTGCTGCTTACGGTGCTTGACTTTACGGGGAATAAGCATGGGTTACGCCTCAGTTCCTGCGGTAGCGGCCGGAGCCTCGGTGCCGCGCGGTGCAGCGCCACGACGGGGGCCACCACGGTTTCCGTCGCGTCCGCCACGGGCCATTTTCTGGGCAGCCTGTTCGCGCGCGAGGTCTTTGTCAGTGATGTCACCCTTGTAGATCCAGACCTTCACACCGATACGACCAAACGTCGTGCGGGCCTCATAGAAGCCGTAGTCGATGTTGGCTCGAAGCGTGTGGAGAGGAACGCGTCCCTCACGGTAGAACTCTGAGCGCGACATTTCCGCACCACCGAGACGACCGGACACCTGGATACGAACACCCTTCGCGCCAGCGCGCTGAGCTCCTTGGAGTCCTTTACGCATCGCGCGTCGGAAAGCAACACGTGCGCCGAGCTGCTCGGCAATTCCCTGAGCGACGAGCTGTGCGTCGGCCTCAGGGTTGAGTGCTTCGACAATGTTGATGATGACGACCTTGCCAGTCATCGCGAACGCTTCTTCACGAAGACGGTCAAGTCCGGTTCCCTGTCGACCGATGGCAACACCGGGGCGAGCAACGTGGACGTCAACCGTGACACGGTCACGCGTCCGACGAACGACCATGTGCGAAACGCCCGAACGGTCGAGTTTCTCCTGCAGGAAGCGGCGAAGAGTGATGTCCTCGGCGACATAGTCCGAATAACGCTCTCCGGGCTTGCTCGAGTCCGAGAACCATTGCGAACGGTGGTCCGTCGTGATTCCGAGGCGGAATCCGTAGGGGTGTACTTTCTGACCCATTTCTACTTACCTGCCTTCGCGGTCGGGGCCTTCGCGGCCGCCTTAGGGGCTGCCTTTGCGGTTGAAGCCTTGTCGGCGGCCTTCGGGGCTGCCTTTGCGGTTGGGGCTTTTTCGGCGGCCTTCGGGGCTGCCTTCTTTACCGGTTCCGCCGAAACCTTGGCTTCAGGGGTACTGAGCACAACAGTGATGTGGCTCGTGCGCTTGAGAATCTGGAACGCGCGACCCTGTGCACGAGGCTGGAAACGCTTCATGGTCGGTCCTTCGTCGACGAAAATCTTTTCGATGACGAGTTCGGACTCGTTGATGGCTTCGTTTGTCTTGTCGGCCGTCACCCGGGCGTTAGCAACCGCCGAGGCGACGAGTTTGAAGACGGGTTCCGACGCGCCCTGTGGGGCAAACTTGAGGATCGCGAGTGCTTCCTCAACGTGCTTGCCGCGGACCATGTCGATGACTCGACGGGCCTTCTGCGGGGTGACGCGGATGTTCTTGAGTTTGGCGATGGATTCAACCATTATTTGTACCTTCTCGCCGCTTAGCGGCGACGACCCTTCTTGTCATCCTTCACGTGCGAACGGAAGGTGCGGGTGGGTGCGAATTCGCCGAGCTTGTGACCGACCATCGTCTCGGTGACGAACACCGGGACGTGCTTGCGGCCGTCGTGAACGGCAATCGTGTGACCGAGCATGGCGGGGACGATCATCGATCGACGTGACCAGGTGCGGATAACGTTCTTGGTTCCGGCGTCGTTCTGAGCAACCACCTTACGGAAAAGGTGGTCGTCGACGAAGGGACCCTTCTTGAGACTACGAGGCATTCCGGGCTCCTACTAACGCTTCTTACCGACAGTGCGGCGACGGACAATGAGCTTGTTGCTTTCCTTCTTCGGACGACGCGTGCGTCCTTCAGACTGACCCCACGGGCTGACGGGGTGACGACCACC
>JBIIAK010000091.1:0-4316 GCA_044239945.1 Microbacteriaceae bacterium | reverse complement strand
AAATACTTGGCGTGTCCTTTTCGAGGCACAAACCCTTCAAACGCGAACCGGTCAGTGGGTAGCCCAGAGGCGGCGAGCGCCGCAATCGCGGCTGACGGGCCGGGAATCACGCTGACGGTCACGCCCTGTTCGTGGGCAGTTCGCACGACGACGTATCCGGGGTCACTAATTCCGGGCATTCCTGCGTCGCTGACCATAACGACATCACCATCCTGTGCGAGCCGCACAATGTCGGCGGCTTTCGCAACCTCGTTGTGCTCGTGCAGGGCGATCAGTTTGGCGTTTGTCGTCAATCCGAGCGCTTTCAACAAGTGGAGTGTTGTTCGAGTGTCCTCGGCAACGATGATGCTCGCATTCAACAGCACTTCGCGCAATCGGGGTGATGCATCACCGAGATTGCCGATGGGGGTCGCCGCAAGGATGAGCACATCCCCATTCTCGCGTACCGTGTTGCTTATGAGTGTCTATGACCGACTCCTTGAGGTTCGCACTCGTGTGGGCACGTTGTCGCCGCGATGGCAAACTGCTCTTCTGTTTGGTCCTGTTGTAGCGCTCGCCTCGCTTATCCGTCTCGTCAATCTGCAGAGCCCCTCGGTGCTTGTTTTCGACGAGGTTTATTACGTTCGCGACGCTTGGACTCTGTGGAACCTTGGTTATGAGGCGGAATGGGGCCCTGGCAGCGACTTTGCGGGTGGCGACGTCAACAATTTCACTCGCGTCGGCGACTTCATCGCGCACCCGCCGCTCGGCAAGTGGATTATCGGTACTGGAATGGCCCTGTTCGGCCCCGAGAACCCTTTTGGGTGGCGAATCGCGACGGCTCTCGCGGGAATCATCGTCGTTGTGCTGGTCATGTTGATCGCTCGCCGAATGTTCCATTCGATTGCCGCTGCCGCAGTCGCCGGTTTGCTTGTCGCCATCGACGGAATCGCCATCACGATGAGCCGGACCGCACTTCTCGACGGACTACTGGCGATGTTCATCCTCGCCGCGTTCCTCGCGGTCCTTCGCCATCTCGACACCCCGAGGTGGGGTGGATCGTTGTTGTTCGCCGGTGTCCTCCTGGGTGCCGCCACCGCTGTGAAATGGAGTGGGCTCTTTGCGATCGCCGCGTTCGGGTTGTGGGTTGTCGTTGTTGAAACCCTCCGCATCCGCCCGGCGAACCGGGGCTCGCGTTTTATTTGGCGGTCGGCTCTCGGTGCTGTCCGTTCATTCGCGCTGTTCGTTCCCGTCGCCCTCGTCGTCTACGTCTCGTCATGGTCGGGGTGGATTCTGTCGGCCGGCGGATATTCGCGCTCGTGGGCGGCCGACGCGGGTCACGGCGACGGGCCTTTCGGGATAGCCCGCTCTTTGTGGAAGTACCACCTCGACATTTTCAACTACAACGTCGGATTGGACTCACCGCACAATTATCAGGCCAACCCTTTCGGTTGGCTCGCGATGATTCGACCGACAGCGTTTTATTACGCTCCGTCGGGCACCGATGGGTTCGTACAGTACGTCACGAGCGTTGCCAATCCGGTCATATGGTGGGCTGGCGCACTTTCGACTGTTGCCGTCATCGTCATGGTCATCCGCAAAGCCAGCTGGAACAACGTAGCCATTCTCGTTGGCGTCGCTGCAACCTATGTTCCGTGGCTCTTTTTCTCGCAGCGCACGGTGTTTCAGTTTTACACCGTCACCCTCGAGCCGTTCCTGGTACTCGCGCTAGTGGCCGTCCTCGTGTGGATGTGGACACACCGCCTTCGCGTGTTCGTGGCGAACTATCTGATTGTTGTGGTGGCCGTCTCGGCGTTTTTCCTGCCTGTGTGGATGGGGCTTCCGATCCCCGAGTGGTTCGCTGTCATTCACTACTGGTTCCCAAGTTGGATTTAGTTAGACTATATTGTCTAGTGGATTGATAGACTTTACAGAAACCGCGAGAGAAACAGGAACTCCAACATGATCGATCTCGTACTCGCCGCCGATGTGGCCCCCGCACTCACCGGCATCGATTTTGGCTATACGCTAGCCGGCGTCGTGACCGGGTTGGTTGTCGGAATCACGGGCGTCGGAGGCGGGGCCGTCATGACTCCGATCCTCATCCTGCTGTTGGGTGTTGCGCCAGCCACAGCGGTCGCCACCGACCTCTGGTTCGCCGCCATCACTAAATTGTTCGGCGCCGGAATTCACGGTGTCGGCGGGAATATCGACTGGCAAGTTGTCCGTCGATTGTGGATGGGGTCAATCCCCGTGGCGATCATCGTCGCCGTGCTCGTCGCCATCAACGCGAAACCCGAGAAGGTGTCGTGGTTGACCACTTCAATCGGAGTGGTTGTGCTCATCACCGCGGTCGGCATGTTTCTTGCACCCATTCTGATTCGTCGCGCTCAAGCCAACCGCAGCACCGACCCAACGAAGTTTCTCCACTTTCAAGCCCCCGCCACAATCGCCTCTGGCGGAATCATCGGCGGTCTGGTCGCGCTGACTTCGGTCGGGGCCGGCGCGTTGGGATCTGTCGCGATGATTGCTCTCTACCCGTTCCGGCTGACTCCCCATCGCCTCGTGGCGACTGATATTGCCCACGCTATTCCGCTTGCTGTCGTCGCCGGGACCGGCTACATCGTCACAGGGCTCGCTGCTGGCATCGGCATCGTCGTCGACCCGTGGATGCTTGCGAGCATGCTGCTTGGGTCCATTCCAACCATCATCATCGGGTCATTCCTTGCGCGAAAGGTTCGTCCGCGCGGAATCCAACTCGCTCTCGCGAGCGTTCTAACGTTCGTTGGCGTGAGCACCATCTTCCCGATGGTGGCGCACTAGTCCCAGTTGCCGTCCGCGGGCGCAGCACCGACACGCTTCCCGGAATCGAACCCACGGATTGCGTCCATATCGGCCGAGCTGATTTCGAAATCAAAAATCGCGAGGTTCTCAACGAGTCTTTCGGTGTGCGAGGTCTTCGGGAAGACGATGAGTCCCTCTTGGAGGTGCCAGCGCAACACTACTTGCGCCACCGACTTGTTGTAGCGCTTCGCCAACACGGGGAACGCCGGAACGTCTGCGCCGAGGTCGACTGACCCGTGCCCGAGCGGGCCCCACGACTCGGTCGCGATTCCGCGCGCTGCGTGTTCGACACGAAGATCCTTCTGCTGAAACAGGGGGTGCAATTCGACCTGGTTCACAACCGGAACGATGTCGCTCACTGCGGCAATCGCGTCGAGGTGTTCTGGCTCGAAGTTGCTGACTCCGATTGAGGTTGTCAGTCCGTCCTCGCGCAGGACTTCGAGTTGCTTCCAGGCGTCAACGTATGTCCCGCGCTGCGGAGCTGGCCAGTGAATCAAGTACAGGTCGACGTGTTCCAGCCCCAGCCGGTCGAGCGAACCGCTGATGGCGTCTCGGGCTTTGGGTTGATCGCCGTTCCACAACTTGGTCGTGATATACAGATCATCTCGGGGAATCCCACTCTCACGAATTGCCTTCCCCACGCCCTTTTCGTTCTGATAGATGCTCGCCGTATCGATGTGGCGATACCCCATTGCGAGTGCGGCTGAAACCACGCGAAACGCGTTGTCGTCGTCCAACTTATAGGTACCGACACCCAACTGCGGAATGCTCGTACCGTCATTCAGAGGGACGGAGTTAATTGGAAACGTCATGCCCCCAGTTTACTGAGGGCATGACGTCGCGGGTCCTGTTAGGAGGCTTTCGCAGTGGCGCCCGAGTTGACCTCGTACGAGGTGTTGGTCGACTCGAAGAAGTTAACCAACTGCAGTGTGTCGTTGGCGGCAGCCATCCACTTGGCGGGGTTCGGCACGTTGTAGTGTGCTTCGAATCCAAGCTCTTCGAGACGGCGGTCTGCCATGTGCTTGGTGTACTGCGTGATGTATTCCGCGTTGAGGCCGAGGATACCGTTGGGGATCATCGCCTTGTTGTATTCCTCTTCCATCACAACGGAGTCCAGAATCATCTGCTTGATTTCTGCAGCGAATTCCTCGGTGGCGATGTCGGGGTTTTCTTCCAACACCGTGAGAATGAGGTTGATTCCGAACTTGAGGTGGAGCGACTCGTCGCGAACAATCCAGTCAACGAGCGAACCGAAATTACGCAGCAGGTTGCGCTGACGGAACGACAGGGCGACCATGAATCCGGTGTAGAACCAGATTCCTTCCATGATGACCGAGTAGGCCACGAGGTTACGCACGAAGTCCTGTTTGCCCTCGGTGGTGGTGATGTCGAGGCTTCGTTCTGCCATGCGCTTAATAAACTTGACTTCGAATTCTTCCTTGGCTGCAATCGCAGGGTGATCGACGTGCTGAGCGTAGATTTTTTCACGGTCC
>JBIIAK010000090.1:0-4318 GCA_044239945.1 Microbacteriaceae bacterium | reverse complement strand
CTCGGTCACCACGGGCGTAGGTGCGGTCCTCAACAATGCCAGGGTGACCGCCGGCTCATCGGCTGTAGTGATTGGTTGCGGTGGTGTTGGGCTGTCGGTCATTATGGGCCTCGCTCTCGCCGGAGCGCACCCCATCATCGCGGTGGATATCAGCACCGAAAAGCTGGATGCCGCGATGCGGTTCGGCGCGACGCACACTGTCGTTGCGGGCGACAAGATGGTCGCGGGAATCAAGGAAATTGTTGCTGATGGCGTCGACTATTCTTTCGAGGCAATCGGTCGTGTGGGAAGCATCGAGGACCTGCCCAGCATTACACGGGCCGGCGGGACAGCGGTCATAGTTGGGCTTCCTCCCGTTGGTCATCGCGCAACCTTCGACCCACTGAGCTTCGCCGAGTTGGGCCTCACCCTCGTCGGATCAAATTACGGGGGGTCTGTTCCTCTCGTCGACTTCCCGCGAATCGCGGAACTTTATCTCGCGGGTAAATTGCCCCTTGACGACCTCATTTCGGATCGGGTGGGGCTCGACGACGTCAATGACGCTCTCGACGCGATGCGACGAGGTGAGCGCACGCGTTCTGTGATCGTTTTTTAGCGTGTCCCTTACCGACGCACGTCCCAACAACTCCCGCGTCCGAGTGGCCGCTTTGCAGTTCGAACCGGTTCACGGCGAAGTTGACGCAAATCTAGAGCAGGCTCGCGACCTACTTCTATCCAATGACGGTCCACGTCCGTTGATTGTCGTGTTCCCGGAAATGGCGTTGACGGGCTACATCTGGTCGAGTGCCGCCGAGATAATGCCCCACGCCGTGAAATGCAGCGACCCGGCCACGCACGCAGAGTGGATTGACTTGGCGAAGGACAGTGAGTCTTGGCTGGTCGTCGGCCACCCCGCCCTCGACGCGACCACCGGCCGACTCACCAACCGCTGTACGCTCGTGTCGCCGACTGAAGTCGTTGGGCATTATGACAAGACGTGCCTCTTTGTCGAAGACCTTTCGTGGGCAACCGCGGGTGAATCGATTCCGCCGCTGTGGGACACCCCGATTGGACGCGTTGCGCCGCTGATCTGCGCCGATTTGGATTACCCCGAGCCGATCGAGTCAGCGTTAGCGCGCGGTGCTCAGGCGATTGTTTTTTCGACCGCGTGGGTAGCCGAACCAGCACCGAGTGCCACCTGGACGCTTCGCGCAGCGGAGTATGGAATACCGATCATCGCGGCTGACCTGATTGGTACCGACCGGGGAGTCGTGTTCAGCGGCGGTAGCTGCATTATTGACGCCAACGCGGTTGTGGTTGCCTCGAACGATTACAGTCGTGGCCTTGTGACGGCAGACCTTGAATTGACGGCAACCCCAGCACCAGCGAATTCTGGCGCACGGAAGCCTGATATTCACGTCCACCGTCTCATCGGATCTGAATCCGACGTCGAGCCGAACGCCGTCACCATCAGCGTTTGGTCGGGCGACCCAACGAAAATCGAACCAGCACCGAGCCTCACAGACGACACGCCTCGCCTGCTCGTGCTTCCGACAACGACCGAAAACCGCGACACCTGGATTGACGACGCGCGCGCATTTGCCTCGACAAACAAGTCACTGGTAGTCCAGGGACGGCGCGGCAGCGACAGCAGTGAGACAGAAATTCTCATCGCCACTCCCCATTCGGAATTCTTTTGTTTCCCTGTGTTGGAAACCAGCCAGACCGCCTCGCTACTCACTTTTGCGGGAGTTCACATCGGAGTCATGCCGAATTCTGGTTTATCGACCAATTCTGTTTCACGCGCACTGTCGATTCTCGGCGCTTCGGTGATTCTTGGCCAAGGCAATCATGAACTTCGGCCGCCTCGTGGATTCGCCGGAACACACGCACCCTTTCTCGGAGGTTTGGGTGACGCAGACCCCACTTTTGGGCATCCGATTCGGTTCCGTGCTGGCGACGCGAATGTGTGGTTGGGTTTCTGTTCGGAGACAGAATCGGTCCCATCAGGGATTTTCAGTCCAGACCACGTCTCGTGGCCACGAAACGAAAGCATGGGTGAACCGGGGCGTTGGGTGACTCAGATTTGTTCTCTCGACGACTCGGATTCGTGGGGAAATCACGCCATCACGAAACCACTCCTCTCGTCACGCAATCACGCGCTGTACGAGGACTCGTTCCACGTCACACTTGAACAGGCCTCGTGGAAGAATTAACAGTCGGAACGATAGGCCCGCGCGCACCGCGAAATTCGAACCCAACCGCGTTACGGCGCGATTTGCAAATACATCGACCATAAACGCGCACCTCCACGAGCCAATGTCTAAAGAGCTTTTATGACGTGAACCTCGTCATGAAGCGTGACGAGGTTGCCCGCTGCAAAGCTGCCGTCAAGGACCCGTCAACGCGTGACACGACGCAATGGCAGATTGCCGAATAATTCGCCAACTCCTAAGAGGCACTCGATTCAGAGAAAAAGGATGCGTTCGATGATGTTTGGCACCGTGACGAAACCAAATATCGTCAGGTGGACCACAAACGGAACCCATGCTGCTTTCCCAGCGCCCCTCCGGAGCGCTATCGCTGAACTCGCCAGCCCGATCACAACTGGAACAAGCCAGACCATCGTCACCGCGATCCACGGACCCCATTCCTCGATGTAAAACGTTTCGCCTGGGATGGACGGCGTGAATCCAAAAACGGTGGACAAAATCGGTTCAGAAGCAAAGATAAATAGGACCGTCCATGCGGCAAATGTGGGCAACATCCACCACGAAAGACGAACCAGCAAGCGCCAACCAGGCGGTCGAGCGGTTTCATTAACTGAATTCATAAGGTTCTCCTGCACCAAATATAAGCGCGAAAGGCATTCAAAACTCAAGCAATCTTTTGCGGGTACTTCGAGGAACTCGGCCCCCAACCGTCTGATCCACGTTTAGATGACAGGACCCGTCCACTTTTCGCCAGGACCAGCCCCTAGCTCGTCGGGAATCACCGAAGCCTCGCGGAACGCGAGCTGCAGCGAACGCAATCCGTCACGCAGCGGCCTGGCGTGGTGATCGCCCAATTCTGGGGCGGCAGCAGTCATGAACCCCGCGAGCGCGTTGATGAGCATGCGGGCTTCGGCCAGGTCCGGCTCGACGTCCTCGGCCAGTCCGACCTTGACGGCGGCGGCGCTCATGAGATGAACGGCGACCCCCTGAAGCACCTCAACCGCGGCCACATCGGCGATATCGAGAGCGGCGTCGTGCTGGTCTGAAGGGGAGTCGGGCATGGTGTCCTTTCGGTGGGATGCGAACATCCGCGGATACTGCTATTCTCATAGAGGTTTCGGGGTAACCCGAACAAGGAAGCGGAGAAATCCCACCTGACAATCGTAAGATGATTTTCGGGTCGTTGTACTCCGCCGGGCAACCGGCAGCGAAAGGGTGCGTCCCCTCACGGGGTGAGGTTTCTCTGTCTCCTTGGGGCGTTGTCCGCCGCGACCGGATCACCGGTTGCACACAGCACCAAAGGAGACACATATCACCGATCCGCGAATTAACGAGCGCATCCGCGTTCCCGAGGTCCGACTCATCGGGCCCCTCGGCGAACAGGTTGGCGTCGTCACGCTCGAGGTCGCACAACGCATTGCGCGCGAAGCCGACCTCGACCTTGTCGAAGTAGCTCCGGAAGCGAAACCGCCCGTCGTCAAAGTTATGGACTTCGGGAAGTTCAAATACGAAGCCGCTCAAAAAGCGAAGGAAGCACGTCGAAATCAGGTACAGACCGTCCTCAAAGAGGTTCGGTTCCGTCTGAAAATCGACACCCACGACTACGAAACCAAACTCAAGCATGCCCAGACGTTCCTCAAGGGGGGCGACAAGGTCAAGGCCATGATCCAGTTCCGCGGTCGTGAACAATCCCGCCCCGAGGCGGGAGTGCGACTCCTTCACAAATTCGCCGAAGCCGTAGCCGAATTCGGAACTATTGAACACTCTCCGACTGTCGATGGCCGCAACATGACGATGGTGATCGCCCCACTGAAGAACAAGTCCGACGCGAAAGCGGAGTCTGCCAAGGCACAGCCCAAGGCAACGGAAACGGCACCCGCCGCCTCCGAGACCCCGAACAAAGCGGAATAGCGAAAGAGAAGAACATGCCGAAGCAGAAGACCCACTCGGGTACGAAGAAGCGCTTCAAGATCACCGGTACCGGCAAGATCAAGAAGCAAGGTGCGGGAATGCGCCACAACCTCGAGGTCAAGTCGAGCGGCGTCAAGCGCAGCCTCAACAAGGACCGAGTCCTCGCCCCCGCCGACCAGAAGGTCATCAAGAAGCTTCTCGGCAAGTAGCCCGAG
>JBIIAK010000089.1:0-4328 GCA_044239945.1 Microbacteriaceae bacterium | reverse complement strand
ACCCACCCCGAACTCGACGCACTGATTGCCGTAATGGCGCGACTTCGCGGCGAGGACGGCTGTGCGTGGGACCGCGAACAGACACACGAGTCGCTTCTCAAGTATTTGATTGAAGAAAGCCATGAATTCATCGACGCCGTCGAATCGGGTGACCGATCGCACATGATCGAGGAACTCGGGGACGTTCTGTATCAGGTCCTCTTCCATGCCGATCTGGGCGCCGCCGACCCCGACCACCCGTTCACCATTGACGATGTTGCGCGAGTCGTACGCGAGAAGATGGTCGGCCGTCACCCGCACGTGTTCAGCGACGTCACTGCCGACACCGCCGACGAGGTCGTCGCGAATTGGGAGAAGTGGAAGGCCGCCGAGAAGCCCGAGCGGGAATCGAAATTCGAGGGACTCCCGAAGGGTTTGCCCGCGTTAGCGCTTGCCGACAAAGTCATCGGCAAACTCGATGATGCGCCGACTCCGTCGAACCTGATCAACGAATCGACGACCGAAGACGATCTGGGCGATTTGCTCGTGGCGATTGTGTCGGCTGCCCGGGCGAACGGAATCGATGCCGAAACGGCGCTTCGCAAGGCGGTGCGCCGAGTTATCGACGACGCCGAGCGCTAGGCCTTGCGGGCTCGCGCCCGAATTCCCACCAAGATTCCCAGTGCGATGGCGAGGAACGCGCCTTGACCAATCACTCCGGCGATGAATCCTGATTCAGAATCGGCGATGATGTCGCGGGGATCGGCTTGGCCATTGTTCGGGTACGGAGTTCCGTATTCCGCAAGTTTCGCGCACTCGTCGTCAATGATGGTTTCTGTCTTCACGGGAATCTGCAGTGAACGCGATGCGACATCGACACTTGAAAACAAATCGAGCGGAACCGCAACTGCTGGCATGGGTGGCTGCGGTTCGAAACCTTGATCCTCGTAACCCGGCCTAACGTACTCGCCGATGGCCGGAGCGATTGAGGCGCTGACGAAGGCAACGGGGTTGGTCGCGATGACTGCCGAGACGCCCGTGTAATCAGTGAGGAGCGTGGTCGACGTCGACGGGGACTTTTCGCACGTCGGGTTCAATGGAAAACCGGTTTCCGGATCGAGCGGTTCGTTGCCCTCTCCCCATTTGATGTAATAAGTCTGGGTCGTCTGTGTGACGGGCGGCGCGAACGAGGCCGTGGCCACCACGAGAAGCGGGCCGAGAGTGATTCCGGCGATGAGCGTGAACGCCGTGACCGTGGCCGCGCTTCCGGACGTCAATGCCCAATGTGAGGCCGCAACGAGTAGGGCGATGACCCACACCTCGAGTGTTGTCGCACCGAGAGTCGGCAACCAGACGTCGACACCCACACCGGTCGACAGAATGGCCCAGAGCATCGCGGGCACGGAAACGACTACGAATGACACGCCAACCGCGACGGCGAGCAGATAGGTGTGGATGAAAGATTGCTGCCCGAGTTTCTCGCGAATCGCGATAAACACCGTGGGGATTCCGAGCAAGGTCGCAACGAGCACAAGAAAAATGACGAACGAGAACGCCATTCGACCGGCGTCGGTTCCCGTCGCAGAAGCGGCGTCACTACTGACGGTGAGCGCGACGATGAGGAGGGACGTTCCCGTCATGACGGCGAGGAGCGTGAACCACAACCCTGTCCGAATCGAAGCAGAGACGGTGGTGAACAGCGTGGGGACTCGGTTAGTGCTCATGTTTACAGTGTCTCACCGAAACCGCGCGGTGACCTACGTTCAAGGGAGCGCCGTCTAACTGTGAAACAATGGGCGAATGGCGACGGTGAACCCACCCCGAGGGATGCGTGACTTCACTCCAGCCGAAAAGTCGGCACGAGACCGTGTTCTCGCGATTATTCGCGAGTCGTATCGAGCGAACGGTTTCGACGAAATCGAGACGCCGGTCGTCGAAGAGTCGTCGCGACTTTCCGCCGGACTTGGCGGCGACAACGAAACTTTGGCATTCGGCATTCTCAAGCGCGGTCTTTCCGCCGAAGACATCGCGGCAGCGACCTCAACCGACGATCTCGTCGACATGGGTTTGCGTTACGACCTCACCGTCCCTCTCACGCGTTTTTATGCGACCAATCGCGCCGAACTTCCCCCCGTTTTCCGAGCAATCCAGATTGCGCCGGTGTGGCGCGCCGAGCGCCCACAAAAGGGCCGATTCCGCCAGTTCGTGCAGTGTGACATTGACATCATCGGCGAAGCAGGAATTCTCGCCGAAATCGAAGTGATTACGGCGACCGCTGCGACCCTCGATCGTCTCGGGGTCACCGGCACCACCATCCGACTCAACGACCGACGAATCTTGCTCGGCATGCTCGACGCACTGGGACTCACGGACACCGATTCGGTACTCATCACTCTTGACAAGCTCGACAAAATCGGGAGCGAGGGAGTACTCGCCGAACTACGTGAACGCGGGGCGACCGATTCGGCGCTCGCCGGCCTCGAGGCGCTGCTTGGGCAGCACTCAAACCCAACCTCTGCACCCACGCTCGAGGCGATGACTGCAGCCTTGCCCGCGGGGGTCGCGCCTGACGCCGTGGCGCAGCTCGCCCAGATTGCCGCGGCGGTTGGGCACGATGTCACGCTTGTGTTCGACCCGTTCCTCGTTCGCGGAATGGGCTATTACACCGGCGCAATCTTTGAAGTTGCCCACGCAGACCTTGGGTATTCGCTTGGTGGGGGAGGCCGTTACGACGGCATGATCGGTCGATTCCTCGGAACCGACGTCCCCGCGGTCGGCTTTTCACTCGGGTTTGAACGACTCGTCGACCTCGTCGCCACCGAATCGGACTTCGATCCCGACGCTGTCGCGGTCATTTACGATTCCGCGATGTCTGCCTCAGAACTCATCGCGCAGAAAAGGTTGCTTGTGTCGGAAGGACTGCGCGTCCGACTCGTTCACAAGACCAAAAACACCCGCGCGATTCTCGAGCAACTCGAAAAAGACGGATTCCGTCGATACGCCTTCCTCAATCCAGGCGAGCCCCTGGAATGGAAGACCATCGACTAACGCCCTAATCTGGAACTAACCACCACCAAGGAGAACCCTGTGTCCGCTGTTGCCTTCGTCGATGCCCGTGAAATTCTCGACTCGCGCGGAAACCCCACTATCGAGGTCGACGTCGTCTTGGACGACGGAACCGTCGCCTCGGCCGCCGTTCCCTCGGGTGCGTCCACTGGTGCATTCGAAGCCTACGAACTACGCGACGAAGACATGAAGCGATATGGCGGAAAAGGCGTGCTCAAAGCCGTCGAAGCCGTCATTGACGTTCTTTCGGAAGCCATCGAAGGTCTTGACGCGAGCGAACAGCGCGCAATCGACACTGCCCTCATTGAGGCGGACGGAACGGACAACAAGTCAAAACTGGGCGCGAACTCGATTCTTGGCGTATCACTCGCTGTCGCCAAGGCGGCGGCACTGTCGGCTGACCTGCCACTGTTTCGCTACCTCGGCGGACCAAATTCCCACGTCCTTCCTGTCCCGATGATGAACGTCATCAATGGTGGAGCCCACGCCGACACCAATGTCGACGTTCAAGAATTCATGGTTCTGCCGATTGGCGCTGAGTCGTATAGCGAAGGACTCCGTTGGGGTGTCGAGACCTATCACGCACTCAAGTCAGAACTGAAGTCGAAAGGTTTCGCAACCGGACTTGGTGACGAAGGTGGATTTGCCCCGAACCTCGCCAACAACCGCGCCGCGCTCGACTTGCTCATGGACGCCATCGCTAAGGCCGGTTTCACACCAGGCAAGGACATCGCTCTCGGACTCGACGTCGCCGCCACCGAATTCTTCGAGAACGGCTCGTACCGTTTCGAAGGCCGCGAACTCAGCTCGGCGGAACTTATCGCCTATTACTCGGAACTCGTTGCGGGCTACCCGCTCATCACAATCGAAGACCCACTGTCGGAAGACGACTGGAACGGGTGGGAGGCCATCACGGCCGAACTTGGCGCGAAGGTTCAGATTGTGGGGGACGATCTGTTCGTGACCAACCCGAAGCGCCTCGCGGACGGAATTCAGCGTCACGCGGGAAACTCGATCCTCGTCAAGGTCAACCAAATCGGATCGCTTACGGAAACGTTGGATGCCGTCGCCATGGCGCAACGCGCTGGGTATACCGCGGTGCTCTCACACCGTTCGGGCGAGACCGAAGACACCACCATCGCCGACCTCGCGGTCGCAACGAACTGTGGGCAGATCAAGACGGGCGCCCCCGCTCGAAGCGAGCGCGTCGCGAAGTACAACCAGTTGCTGCGCATCGAAGAGGAACTCGGAGACGCTGCGGTGTACGCGGGTCGTACTGCGTT
>JBIIAK010000088.1:0-4369 GCA_044239945.1 Microbacteriaceae bacterium | reverse complement strand
CTGCGACTTCGCGAACCAGTCGCGGGCCGCTCCGGCGGACAGTGCGTAAATCGCGTCCCCCGAGATACCGAAGACGACAAAAATCACGCTCAGCAGGATCATTTGAAAAACGATGGGTGTCCCGCTCGCTACCACGAACTGCGGGAACGCCGCCGAAAAGAAAACAATTGTCTTCGGGTTGGACAGACCGACGAGGATTGATTCACGGAGGATGTGCGAACTTCTAGGCACGACGACGGGGGCAGTAAGGTCTAACCCGTCACGTCGATGGCGAATCGCAGTTATACCTAGATAGATGAGGAAACCCGCCCCAGTCAATCGGATGATGTGCATGAGCAATTCGTTTGATTGGATAAGGACTCCAAGACCGACGGACACCGCAAGCGCTTGAATGAAAACGCCGATCCCATTACCCACCACCGTAAGTAACGCGCCACGTTTTCCGAGCACCAGTGCGCGGGATATCGCGAACATCACCGACGGGCCGGGAATTGCGATAATTACGAGCGCGAACGCAATGAACGTGAGGATGTTCTCGAGTGGGACCACACGAGCAGTCTAAGACTGGGGCGACACACGTGCCCAAGCCAATTGTGCTGGGCACACGACTGTTATGTGTTTCACAAGATTCGGAAAGATTTCGCGTTACCGTGACATAGTCAAGTTAGGTCACAAAGGAGCCCCGTTGTCCCCCGACGATTTCACCGAGCGATTCGCTGAGTTACGCATGCCCATCGCAAAGTTTCTTCATCGACGGGTTGAAATCAACGATGTGGACGACCTGTCGGCCCAGGTGTTTGAAATCGCCTGGCGCAGAGGTGGTGCCGTCACGGTTGGCGAGGAATTGCCCTGGCTGTACCGTGTTGCAACCAATCTCGTCGCGAACCACCGCCGCAAGAACGCGCGCGCGCAAAATCTGTTGGCCGCGTTAGTCGCACCGGACACCTCTCCGTCCGCAGAATCCATTGCCGTCGCCGACATCGCCCTCGCTGACGCATGGGGGCGACTGCCGGCTACATCTCGACAAATCCTGGCGCTGACAGCGCTCGACGGTCTCAGCGTCGCCGAAACGGCGTTGGCTCTCGATATCACCGCGAATGCGGTTTCCGTTCGATTGAATCGAGCTCGCAACCAACTGCGCGTGGCACTTGCAGAAACTGCCTGAAAGATTTCCTTCCACCAGGACATAACCAGAGTATGAACAAACCCACCGACGATTCACTCGACGACCGCCTCCGCAAATCCGACCCGGCAGGTACAAGGGTAAAGGTTTCCCCTCCCGGTATGCCGAAGTCTGCAACGTCTGGCCACAACCCAATCCGCGACTGGTGGCTGACCACCTCGACTCGGGTCCGCCGATCGTTGGTTGGTGGGGTTGGTGTCGCGTCGGCTGTCGGTGTCGTCGTAGCGGGAACATTCAGCACAATGAGCGGGCCGTTGATCGTTTTGGCAGGAAACACAAGTCCCGAGGCGATGTCAGCTCAATCATCGTCCGTCAGCGCTGACAAGATGATGATGCCCTACCTGTCCTACGAATATGTCGCGGATGACAACCTGTCGACATCAACGGGGCGCGGGCACGTTTACCGAATCGATTTGGCGGGAACCCCCGAATCCGTGTTGCTCAGCGCGGCGAACTATTTCGGCGTTTCTGGTGAACCTCAGAAGTCTCAATACTATGACGCGGCCTGGCCGACCTACGTTGTCGGTCCAGAAGACGGCTCGGAACCCAGCGTTATGGTCAGTTGGTCAGGAACTGGGTCGTGGTGGTATTCGAACCCTGCCGCATATCCCGAACAGAAGTGCCTTGACCAACGACGTGTTGGCAAAGGCGCTGATTCTTATATTGAATGCACCGAATATGAACCAGCCATCACGGGGCTCAACCCTGATGAGGCGGAGTCCCGTCGATTGGCGAGTGAATTCTTCACCGCCATGGGTGTCACGTTCGAGCCGGCCGACATCACCGTCATGGTCGATGAGTGGTCATCGTTCGCCAGCGTCGCCCTGACCATCGACGGCCAAAAGACCGCGATCGAGTGGTCGGTGTCATGGTCGGGTAACGGCGAATTGTCGTGGGCCCAAGGAAACTCGGTCTCGATTGTCGACGCCGGAGAATTCAACACCGTGTCCGACGTTACCGCCGTGGATCGACTCGCTGACTGGCGTTGGTTCGGCGCCGGTCCAACCGATTATCAGGGCGGAATGTGGGCGATGCGGTCATCCGTCGATGACGGCTTCGGGGCCGTCGAAAGCGAGGCGGTGACTGGTGAGTCCGCCGAGCCGGCAGAGCCAACGGAACCTGCAGTTGAACCGACGGAAGAGCCAGTCCCTTCCGAAACCACTGAACCCATGCCAACGGAAACGGAAGCACCGATCATTGATCCCACCGAGACGCCGATTCCTCTGCCGACGGAAGAAGAAATCCCGGTCCAAACAATTACCATCGATGAATCGCAGCCAGTCCTCTTGCTTGTGTGGGACGCATCGGGGAGTGCATGGCTTGTTCCCGGCGTAGCGTTGACCGGCGCAGACTCATGGTGGCAGACCGTCATCACTCTCGAGGAAGGCGTCATTCAACTCCCCGAGCCGATGCTCATCGAACCAATGCCGATCGACTAAGGGCTCCCGTCAAATAACTGAAGTGAGTAATAGTTAACGGGACTTTGCTCAATATACTTGAGGCATGGTTCGACCACGCCTAGACGCGCCAGTACCAGAGCTCCACCTTTCCCCGGCACTTGACGGCGTAAAGGCTCTAATGGGGCACGACATCGGTACCCGCGAGCGACTAATCCTCCTTGCCATCGACGAAATCAAGAAGCATGGTCCGGCTGACTTCAACGGGCGAATCGTGTGCGAACGTTTTGGCGTCAAACAATCAATGGTTCCCTATCATTTTGGAAGCAGAGATGGGCTTATCGTCGAAGCAACGATTTGGGCCTATCGGGACTGGTCGCGGAATGGTATCGACGCCATTCGTCGGACCACGGGTGACGGCGAAAAACGACTTCGCGCCTTTTTGAAGGCCGAAATCGATTGGGCTATACGCATGGGCCCTATCGCGCTGCTCGTTCAATACCCCATGTTGTCTGAACCTGTTCGGATTCAACTTGAAACCATTTACGGCACAGAGATGCGCCGCGGTCTTGAATATCACCTGGCAGTCTTGACTGACCTCGTAATCGATATCCGAACTGGGACGACAAATCCCCTCGACTACGACGAGTCAAATTTTCCTGGCACCGACTTTGCCGTCAAGAATGCGACAGAATTCCTTGCCGCCACAAGCATCTCATGGGCCGCCCACGGACTACAGATGTGGGCGAGCGGATCTCATTTATCAACACAAAGTTTTTGGTCGCTCGACCTTCCTAAAATCGGGGTCAAGTTCACCATGAAAAATCACATCGATGAAATCGTGGCGATTGCCAAGGGTCGTTAGCCCGCGAAACGCGTCGAGGACTTTATGTCGCTTAGGCGGTCTTTTTCTTTCGATTTGCAACGACGAACCACCCGACTACTCCAAGTAGAACGACACCCACTGCACCCGCAATGAATAGAACAGTGTTGTCTGACGGCACCTCGACCACAATTGAGACGTCCGCGGCCGTTGCGGCCAGGTTGTTCACGATGACCGTTGTCTGGTCTGCCGAGTCAATTTCGATGCCCTCGCCCTCGACGCTCACGACGTTGTTTGCGAAATGAAGCGTGGTGTCCATTTTCAGCCCCAGGCCCGCCGCAATTCCAAGTGATGAGGAGTCGTCCCCGGTCGAGTCGTCCGGCATCGACCCCGGCACCGTTAAACCCCGCGCGAAAAACAAATCGAACTGATAAACAAATCACGGGGTCGACAGCCGAGCGGCTTCCGAACCCATGATTATTGTTTGCTTATCCGCCTAGTCCGACGCAGAGGTTAAGTTATAGACGGATTCAGCGTCAACTGTGTATTGCCAGAGTTTTGCGTCTACCGTTGTCCATCCAGTAAAGCCTGCCGCTGCGGAGTCGATGCCGTTACTAATTACCGTTGACCCTTCGGTTGCTTCCATTGTGTAAGTCACCGCTGCATCCCTTGGAGCACCGATGTTAATTGTCGAATCTCTTTCCACAACAAGCGCTAATGGTGTACCAGGCGTTACATAAACAGTTAACTGACTGCCTGTGTCAGGATCGTAGTACTGGACAAAGACATTGCTCGCGCCTGCCGGGGTGATTGCGTCGTAATCAACATCAATCCAAACACGCACGCGGTCAGTTAAGTACGAATAGTAATCCCAGGTTTGAAATTCGGTTGTAACAGTCCAGTGCCAACGGCTTTCCGTGTAATACGACTCAGGGAAACGGTCCGGGCTTGTTCCAAAAGCGAAGG
>JBIIAK010000087.1:0-4445 GCA_044239945.1 Microbacteriaceae bacterium | reverse complement strand
GGATAGGTGCCCAAAGAACTCGCGCTCGCTAAGGTAAATATGTGACTGAAAACACCCCGACACCCGGACCCGCGACGACTGCAGCACGAATCGCCGATTTTGCCGAGCGACTCAAGCGACTTGACGAGGCGCAAAAGGCCGCCGCCGAAAAGCAAAAAGCCAAGGGCAAGAACTCGGCGATGGCCCGCATTATGCAGTTGGTGGACCCAGGGACCGGTTTCACCGAGATCGACAAGTTTGTGCGCTCGCGGGGAGATTCCTTCGGGGACTCCGGCAAGCGCCCGGACCGTGACGCCGTGATTATGGGCGTCGGACGAATTCACGGCCGCGAGGTCGGAATCTTCAGCCAAGACTTCAGTGTGTTTGGCGGTTCGCTCGGAGAAGCAGCCGGTGCCAAAATCGTCAAACTTCAGGAATACGCTTTGAAGGCCGGTGTCCCGATCATCGGAATCCTCGATTCGGGTGGAGCCCGAATTCAGGAAGGCGTCACGGCTCTGGGCAAGTATGGCGAAATTTTCCGTCTCAACACTCAATCGAGCGGAGTCATTCCGCAGTTCTCCATTATTTGCGGTCCGGCAGCGGGTGGCGCGGTGTATTCCCCCGCGCTCACTGACTTCGTGGTCATGGTTGACAAAACGAGCCAAATGTTTGTCACGGGACCCGACGTGATCAAAGCGGTCACGGGCGAAGACGTCGGCATGGAAGAACTCGGAGGCGCGGAAACCCATTCGGTTCGCACCGGGGTTTCGCACTACCTTGCAAGCGACGAGCCCGACGCGTTTGATTATGTTCGGTCGGTCCTCGCCTACTTGCCGCAGAATAACCTCGCTCAACACCCTCTGTACGCATCCGTCGTGTCCGAGACCCCGACCGAGTCCGACAAAGAACTCGACGCAATCATTCCGGACAGTGCGAACCAGCCATACGACATGCTCGACGTCATCGCGAGGTCGGTGGACGACGATTCCTTCCTCGAGGTCCAACCCCTGTTCGCGCCAAACATCATCATCGGTTTTGCGCGCGTCGAAGGTAAACCTGTCGGAATCGTCGCCAACCAGCCAAAGGAAATGGCGGGAACGCTCAATATCGAAGCCAGCGAGAAGGCGGCCCGATTCGTGCGTTTTTGCGACGCGTTTGGACTTCCCATCATCACTCTCGTCGACGTTCCCGGTTTTTTGCCGGGAACCGACCAAGAGTGGCAGGGCGTGATTCGTCGCGGTGCGAAGTTGCTCTACGCCTATTCCGAGGCGACTGTTCCTCTGATCACCGTAATTACCCGCAAAGCCTACGGGGGCGCGTACATCGTGATGGGTTCGAAGCATCTTGGTGCCGACATCAACATGGCGTGGCCGACGGCGGAACTCGCCGTCATGGGCGGTCAAGGTGCCGTCAACATTTTGTACCGCACCGAAATTAGGGAAGCGGAGGAAAAGGGTGAAGACGTCGCAGCATTGCGATCGAAACTGGCGAACGAATACACCGAAAATGTTGCGAGTCCGTTCCTCGCCGCGGAGCGTGGTGAAATCGATAACGTCATTTACCCGCACATGACTCGAATCGCAATTATCCGTTCGATGCGTGCTCTCGGAACGAAGCGAGCCAGTATGCCGGCCAAGAAGCACGGAAACATTCCACTCTGATGGTCGAGCCAACGGCGGAAAGTGACCCGCTCACTCAAATCCACATCGTGGGCGGTTCCCCCACCGCCGAGCAGGAAGCCGCGGTTATCGCCGTCGTCGCCGGCATGTTGCGCGAAGGGGGAGCGGTCGAAGAAGACACGAGCGTTGACGGCTGGGCTCGTAATGCACGCGCACCGCGCGAACCAGTCGTCGGTCGAACCTGGTCGAACCCACTGCGTTAGTGGTGGCGGTGATTCACTGGATTGATCGGGTCGAATCGACCAATCGAATCGCTCAATCGACCGATTTCGTTCACGGTGACGTGATCGCGACGCTCGACCAAACCGCAGGACGAGGGCGAATGGATCGCGTGTGGACGATGGCGCCCGGAGCCGGCGTCGCGTTGACCATTGTCGTCTCGCGCGCGGCGCTCGGGACTCCAACGCACATGACGCGTCTTCCGCTTTGTGTCGCCGTCGAGCTAGCCAGAATCATCGCCGAGCACGCCTCGGCCGCCACCCAGGCAACGGTCAAATGGCCCAACGATGTTCTGATCGATGGTCGAAAGGTGGCTGGGATCTTGATCGAATCGCTCGACCCGGATCGATTAGCTATTGGAATCGGTATCAACGTCTCGGGGTCCCCCGCCGGACTGCCCCCCGAGACCGTCACGTCACTCTCGGCGGAAGGTGTCGCATTAACCGCTGCGACAATCGTGCCGGCGCTCGCCGAAGCGGTGATTCGCCGCGCCCAGGAACTCGATGATGACCTATTGCTGGGTGAGCTAACCGACGCGAATGACACCGTCGGACGACAGGTTCAGGTTGAATTACCCGATGGCCGTTTTGTGTCGGGCCTCGCGACGGGACTCGGGTCATCGGGCTCTCTGATTGTGGACACTGCGAACGGCGCCGAAGAGTTTGTGGCCGGAGACGTCACGCACATTCGCCTCGGGGGCGACGAGTTGGTTCGGTAGGCTGAAAAGGTTCTCATCCCGTCCAAAGGAGTGCTGTGCAAACCATCGGCGTCATCGGCGGAGGTCAGCTCGCTCGGATGATGATTGGTCCCGCCATTGAACTCGGCCTCGAGCTGAAGGTTTTGGCGGAAACGAGCGGTTCTGCGGCTCGCGATCGCGCAACAACGGTAGGGGATTTTCGCGATCTGGACACCGTTCTACAATTTGCCCGCGACGTTGACGTGATCACGTTCGACCACGAGCATGTGCCAACCGCCATCATTCTGGCTCTCGAAAAAGCTGGAGTCGCGGTCAGACCAGGTTCCGAAGCACTGACTGTTGCTCAAGACAAAATTGTGATGCGTCAAATTCTTGAGGAATTGGGTCATCCCCTTCCCGTCTGGGGCGTCGCGGAAACAACTGCCGACGTAGAGAGTTTTCTTGCGGCCAATGGCGGACGGATCATCGCGAAAGCGCCGCGCGGAGGATACGACGGCAAGGGGGTCGCGGTCGTCACCGAATCCGTCCAAGTCCAAGAATGGTTAGCCCTCGGTCCGGTCCTGATGGAAGAGATTGTCGATTTTTCACGTGAGCTCGCACAGCTCGTTGCTCGCCGCCCCAACGGTGACACGGCGATGTGGCCCGTGGTCGAAACCACGCAAGCCAATGGCGTGTGCACCGAAGTAACTCTTCCCGCGCCAACCGGGGACGGTCGCATCATCGAGGTTGCCGCAGAACTTGGTCGGCAGATTGCGAATGATCTGAACGTAACTGGCGTGCTCGCCGTCGAACTGTTCGAAACTCCTGACGGGCGCCTCTTGGTGAACGAACTTGCAATGCGACCGCACAATTCAGGCCACGTCACCATCGAGGGTAGCGTGACGTCACAGTTCGAACAACACCTTCGCGCGATTTGCGACCTGCCTCTCGGCGCCACGAATTCCCGACACCCCTGGGCCGTCATGGTCAATGTGTTCGGCGCGATGGACCTTGGGCGTTACAGCCGATTGACCCAATCGAGCGATGTCAAACTTCACAACTATGGCAAGGAACCCCGAGCCGGTCGAAAGGTTGGACACGTCACAGCGACAGGATCCGACATCACCGACACCACGTCTCGGGCGCGTGCCGTGGCGGAAATCTTTCATGCCGACATTTAGCATGGAGAGGTGAGCACGCCACTCGTCGCTATCGTTATGGGATCCGATTCGGATTGGCCAACGATGAGCGCTGCCAAGGACATCTTGGAAGAATTTGGCGTGGCATCTGACGTGCAGGTGCTGAGTGCTCACCGCACACCCGAGGCCATGATCGAATGGGGTAAACAGGCTCGATCGAATGGTGTTTCGGTGATTATTGCAGGCGCTGGAGGCGCCGCCCATCTTCCGGGGATGCTCGCCTCAGTGACGAGTTTGCCAGTGATTGGCGTTCCGATTGCGTTGTCTCAATTGGACGGGCTCGATTCACTGTTGTCCATCGTGCAAATGCCCGGCGGTGTTCCTGTCGCAACCGTGTCAATAGGAAACTCGACGAATGCCGCGTTGCTCGCTGTCCGAATGTTGTCAATCTCGAGCGCGCCGCTCGCCGCGCAATTGGATAAGTATTCGCTGTCCTTGGCTGACCTCGTTGCCGAGAAAAACGCTGCACTCAAAGATTCGTTGTCGTGAGTCTGACATCACCGATTCGTAACCCGAACCTCCACGACGCGGCAGTAATGCGCCGTCGCGCGTGGTGGCTCGTCACAATGTCGATATTCATCCCCGGTTCGGCACAGTTGCTCGCAGGAAATCGACGACTAGGCCGAATCCTGTTTGGCACGTGGTTAACCCTTGTTTTCATCGCGGTCGTAACGCTCGTGGCATACCTCCTCG
>JBIIAK010000086.1:0-4463 GCA_044239945.1 Microbacteriaceae bacterium | reverse complement strand
CTGACTCTTATAGTGGCAATCGGCGCCCAGAACGCTTTTGTTTTGCGCCAAGGGTTAGCGGGAAAGTTCGTGCTTCCTGTTGCCATGGTCTCGGCAGTCCTGGACGCCACTCTGATTGTTCTCGGTGTCGCCGGACTCGGCGCGCTTCTCGAATCTGTTCCCTTCCTTTTGGGCCTCGTGCGCTGGTTGGGGGCCGGTTATCTGGTGTGGTTTGGAATCTCGTCGTTGAAAAAAGCCCGATCGGGTCAATCGATGGATGTCTCGGGGCAGGGTCCGAGCTCTGCTCGAACTGCCGTCATCGCGGCGGCAACCTTTTCGCTCCTCAACCCGCACGTTTATCTCGATACGGTGGTGTTCCTCGGGGCTCTCGCGGCACAGTTTGGAGACAACCGGTGGTGGTTTGCGCTCGGCGCATCCGTGGCGAGCATCACCTGGTTTTTTGGCCTTGCCTATGGGGCAAAAGCGCTCTCTCCGTATGTCAAGAATCCACGATTCTGGAGAGTCTTGGACACCGTGATTGCCTTCATCATGTTTGGATTAGCTCTAGGGCTTATCCTCATGCCACTCGGACACTGACGTTAGATTTTGCCCTGGAGGGTGATGGTGGAGCCCTTCGGAGCTTCAGTGCCTTCACTTGGATCAGTCGAAACGGCCTCTGCCCAACTTTTGTCCCAGTGCTTTTGCGGAATCTCAGAGACCACGGTGACCGTAAATCCGAGATTCTCGAGCAACAACTTTGCGGCGGCAATGGTAACCCCCGAAACAGCGGGTATTGCGACAAGCTCGGGGCCTTTTGAGACAACGAGCGAAACAGAGCCACCGGGATGAATGACGCCACCGGCCGCGACTACCGAAATGACCGAACCGGACGGGACAGTTGTTGAGAATTCCGCGGTTGTTTGATTACTAACCGTGAGGTCCACGGCCTCGAGAACGGTTGTTGCTTGCTCAACGGTCAACCCCACGACGGCCGGAACCTTTCCCGCCGATTCCGTGAGAAGAACGGAGTCGCCTGAATACAAAATGTCACCGACAGCGATTGCGGACCCGTCCGCACGTGATGCAGCGAGAACTTGACCCGCGGGGATTGTCTTGTCGAACTCTTTCGAGGTGTCGACAACCCCGATCCCCAGTTTCGCAAGCTGAGACGAGAAAGCGACGGCCGTGATGTTGGTGAAGTCGGGAAATGCAATCGGTTCGAGTCCGAGCGAGACAACGAGGCGCACCTCGGTACCTTTGGGCATTCCCGCGGTGATTTGAGGAGAAGTTCCCACGACCATCCCCTCGGGGATATCCGGGTGATACTCCTCAGAAACAGGGTCAACGACGACGAATCCAGCTGCCGTCAGGCTAGTCGTGGCATTGTCCACCGACATTCCGGCGACGGCCGCACCGGCGGTGAGCGCTCCTGGCCCCGACTGGAACCACCACACTGAGCCTCCGCCCCCGCCAATCAAGAGCAGAGCAACGAGGATCGCGGCCACTCGGGCACCTCTGCCGCGAACTCGGATTGGCGCCTGTCCGCCAGAGTCGATTGATCCACCGTTTGGGGCGGACGGGGGAATTGTCGGAATTGCACGCTGCGTTTCGCGGAAATCCTCGATTTGTTCCGACGATGGCGTGGAATCAATGACACGTGTCGCTGCGTCGTCGGGTTGGGCGAGTGCACGCGTGAGGGCGTCGAGCATCGACCGCGCGTCCTTGGGTCGATCCTTCGGATTTTTCTGAGTCGCCCATTGAATGACGTCGTCGACGGCCAGACTCACGGTTGGGTTGGATTCAGATGCAAGCGGCATCGGTTGTTGGGCGTGTTGAACCGCGACCTGCATCGGGGTCTCGCCAGTAAACGGTTGCGTGCCCGTCAACATTTCGTAAAGCATGACGCCAACGGAATACAGGTCGCTCCGGTTGTCCGCTTGACTACGGGTCAACAACTCCGGGGCGATATAGGCGACAGTTCCGAGAAGCGACTTTCCGGTATCCGTTGCATTGTTCACGGGTCGCGCAAGTCCGAAATCACCAATCTTGATGCGTCCATCATTGACGAGGATGACGTTTTCAGGCTTGACATCGCGGTGCAAAATGCCTTCGCGATGAGCCACTGACAACGCTTGCAGAATTGCCTGCGTGATGTCGAGAGATTGTTCGACTGTGAGCGTTCCGAAATCATTGAGCAAATCCCGCAACGTCATCCCCGGCAGATACTCCATGACGAGGTAAAGGGTGTCGTCGACGTGACCCTGGTCAAAGACCGACATGATGTTCGGGTGCGCAAGGCGGGCGGTGTGCCGCGCCTCGCGAATAAACTTCACCGCATAGTCGCCATCATCCGTGAGGTGGTCGTGCATAATTTTGATTGCGACCTGACGCTGGAGGCGGGTATCTTCCGCAAGATAAACTTTCGCCATTCCGCCTCGCGCAATGCGAGATTCAATCCGGTATCGACCATCGAGCACGGTTCCGACGTGTCGGTCGTTCGATTCAGCGGTCATATGTTCCAGTGTATGTCGGGGTCAGTAGTAACGGCGCTGACGTGCGTGCAGCATCAGGTCAATTCGAAAAGCCAGTTCCACGCGCTGACTTCCCACTTGGCGTATGCCTCGGGGAAGGCACTTCGCTGCACGGCTTGCGCGGCATCGGTGAGCGACATGTGTTGCCAACGGTGGATATCAAGCAGCCCGTTCGTTTCGCCTGGAGTGGGCGAGTTGGGCCCTCCGAAAAACGCACGAGCAGAGTATCGAGGGTCTCTGATTTGGCTGACTGTGCCCCAGCCCGATGTCGGGCGTTGTTGGAATAGGCCTACAGAATCGAGGTCACCGTAGTCGAGGTTCCGCAAATGTGATTCCTGAGCAGCTGTGGCGAGTGCAATGACAATTCCGTAGTTCGGGACGCCAAGTTCGCGTCCGACTTGAATGATCAATCGCGCATTCGTGATCATTTCGGAGGTCAGTGCGGTGACGACGCCACCGTCTGCAACTCGGCCAAGATCATTGGCACGGACACTGGACTCGAGCACGGGGCTTTCGGCGAGGGGCGGTAGTTCCCCTTTGAGTTCTTTAACTAACTTCCGCTGTTTTTTGCTGACAACGAGTTCTTGCCCTTCGTGAACCGTGGTTTGCCACGAGAGGCCGTTCAGTGCGAGCAATGCGGCAGTAGGTATGCCGTGCATTTCGGCAATAGATTTCAGGCTTTCCCCCGCCCGCACCACATGGGACGACTGACCCAACACGCTGGTGGCGTCCATGAGTTCTTGGGGAGTGGGCTCGGGGGGCGCCGGAGGTTGTTGAGTCGGATCGAGCTCGGTGACGGTGGTCGCACCCGCAACCCAGGACGTTGCGATAATCGGCAATGCGCTCGCAGCGACGGCAAGCATTCTGGTACGACGAGTTTGACGAGATTCCCCGGAGAACTGGGGAACGAGGCCTTCGAAGATCGGAGATGCCGAGTCAGACGCGTCGTTGTCGACCATTTCGATTCCCCCTCTCTCCTTTATTCTCTGGCGAGAGAGGCCTAAACTTCGGCAGGCGGGCGAGGTGTGTCTGGTCAGACGCTGCGAACGGTAATGGCCTCGACGAGGGAACCGAGCTCTCGTGCAACCGATGCGTCAACGCCCATCTGCGAGAGTGCGCGAAGTGAACGTTCCCTAGAACGTGTGATGAGGTCTTCTGTTTGGGCGACTGCCCCCGTCGCGTGAAGCGTTGACCTCAGCATCTCGATTTGAACCGGCTCGAGAAGGGGATCGCCGACCAGTTCATCGAGAACAGTGAGAGTCGACGCATCTGCATTTTGCCTCGCGATGGCGAGCATTACCGTTCGTTTACCTTCGCGAAGGTCGTCACCCGCCGGCTTTCCGGTTGTGGATTCGTCGCCGAAAACGCCCAACATGTCGTCACGCAGTTGGAAAGCGAAGCCGAGCGGAAGAGCGAATCCTCGAATTGCCGATATGAGGTCTGGCGCCGCCCCGCCGAGAGTCGCCCCCAGAATTAACGGCGCTTCAACACTGTATTTTGCCGATTTGTAAATCACCACGCGCTGCGCGCGATCCACCGATTCGTCTTGGGCAATTGTGCGCCACGCTGCGGAATCATGGTTGTCGAGAAACTGCCCGGCCGTAACCTCGGAACGCATTGTGCGAAGCTCGTCGCGATATGCCCTGCCGACGCTGGGATCCAGGCCGATCACGGCCCCAAGGAATTGGTCGTCTGCCCACGACAACAATAGATCGCCGAGCAAAATCGCGCTGGAAGCACCGTAAGTTGAGGCCGACCCTGAGAATCTGCCGTCGCGGTGTTGTTGTTCGAATTGGCGGTGTGCGGTCGTGACCCCGCGTCGCGTGTCGCTGTTGTCGATGATGTCGTCGTGGACAAGGGCTGCGGCGTGAAAAAGTTCGAGCCCTGTTGCAAGATCAACGACCCGATGCAGTTCGGCGTGGTTGTCAGGGTCAACTGACACATCGCCGAAAG
>JBIIAK010000085.1:0-4478 GCA_044239945.1 Microbacteriaceae bacterium | reverse complement strand
ACTCATTCCGATTTACGACAAACCGATGGTGTACTACCCGTTGTCGACGTTGATGACTGCAGGTATTCGCGAAGTCTTGATTATTACCGCTCCCGAGCACGCAGATTTGTTTCGCGGTCTGCTTGGTGACGGCTCTGCGTGGGGAATGCGAATCGAATTCGCGATACAGCCGAGCCCCGACGGGCTGGCGCAGGCGTTCATTATCGGCGAATCGTTTACCGCGGGTGACTCGGTGGCGTTAGCGCTGGGCGACAATATTTTTCACGGGTCCGGTTTCGAGAGCGCACTGCCCAACACGACGAACTTCGAGGGCGGACACATTTTTGCGTACCCAGTTCCTGACCCCGAGCGCTACGGCGTTATCGAGTTTGACGCAGATGGCACCGCTCTCTCGATTGAAGAGAAACCGCAGAAGCCAAAGTCTCGATTCGCGATTCCCGGCGTGTACTTTTATGGCCCCGATGTTGTTGATGTGGCGAAGGGAATTAAACCGAGCCGCCGCGGTGAACTAGAGATCACGTCCGTGAGCGAGCACTATCTGCGTGACGGACGCCTTCGAGTCAGTGTGCTCGACGCGGGAACAATGTGGTTCGACACAGGAACAGTCGACTCGATGATGGACGCGTCAGAATATGTTCGCGCAGTTGAACGTCGAACCGGCGCAAAGATTGCCTGCCCCGAGGAAATCGCATGGCGACAAGGGTGGGTTACGTCGGGTCAACTTGCGGCGATCGCACAGCCGCTCGAAAAGAGCGGCTACGGCGCGTATCTTTTAGGTCTACTCGACGGCTAACGGCGGCGCGTTTTCGCTGACTCACGAAATCGAAGCCCAACCGCCACGAGGAAGCGGACCGGCCACCATGCGATTCCCGGATAACGTTTACTGACCCAGCGCCGAGCACTGACGTGATGCGCAGCAATCATGGATGCCGAGTGTTGACGGGTCGAATGCCCACCTTCGTGCTCAACCGTTGCGCTTGGCACAAACACGTTGCGCCACCCGCCACGGCCCAGTCGGAATCCGAGGTCTACATCCTCGAAATACATGAAGAACCCGTCGTCAAAACCGCGAACCTCGTCAAATGCTGTCCGCCGCACGAGAATACATGCGCCACTGAGCCACCCTGCATCCCGCTCGGCGACATAGTCAGCAAATTGGTGGTACCGGCGAGTCCACGGGTTAGCTGGCGCGAGGTCTCCTAACAGCGCGTGGCCGACTCCGAGTCGCAGTGACGGAATTGCCCGCGCAGACGGGTAAACAGTGCCGTTGTGATCACGAATGCGCGGACCCAGTGCGCCGATCGTGGAATCACCCTCGCCGACGCGCACAAGTTCATCCAACGACCCTGAATCCAGCGTGAGATCGGGGTTTACGACAAAAATCCAGCCAACATCGGGATCAAGCGTTGCGACCCCGGCGTTGATTCCGCCACCATAGCCCGGATTGTCGGGTCGGGGCACGATGCGTGCAGCTGACCCCATCAACGCCTCTGCAAGTTCATCGTCACCGCCCGGAACGTTGTCGACAACGACAATGTCGACCAGGCGAGAAGTTGAGCCAGGAATCGATGTCAACAAATTACGGATGGCCTCGCTGGATCGGAACGACACGGTCACAATTCCGATTCTTGTCGCGGGGTTGAGGCTACTCACGCCACCCATGCTAGCCAACTCGATCGCGGTGACGCTGACCCGCTTGCTTCCGTAGTTTTCCCAATTGCGTCACATACACTCGAATTACACCTGTGTAAAGGGGTTTAAGTCGTGTCCAATTTGTGGAAGCGAGGATTTGCCGCCGTAGCGACGCTCACCGTCGTCGCGGGCTTTTTGGTGCCCACTTCGGCAAACGCGTTGACACTTTCAGGGAAAGACTTCAAAGCTGGGGACATCATTTCGGATGCCCAATTCTTTGATAAGGGCGCAATGACCGCGCAAGAGATACAAACGTTTTTGTCAAAGAAGGTAAGACAATGCGGGTCCCTCAACCTCTGTCTGTCGGTGTACACGCAAGACACGTTCACACGGGAGGCGACGTCGGTTCAGGGCGATGGCGCGGACCCTCTCTGTGAAAGCTACGCCGGTGCAAAGAACGAAACGGCGGCCCAGATCATTTACAAAGTGCAACGAGCATGCGACATCAGCGCGAAGGTGCTTCTCGTCCTGTTGCAAAAGGAACAGGGGTTGATTACGAACGCCAACCCGACCGCCGACAAACTCAAGATTGCAACGGGGTACGCGTGCCCCGATACTGCCCCGTGTGACGCCAAGTATTTTGGGTTCTACAACCAGGTTTATTCCGCGGCGTCGCAGTTGAAGCGCTACACCGAACCCGCGAGTTCGTTTTACAATTCCAAGCCGGTTGGGGTCAGATCGCCGATTCTTTTCCATCCCAATGCGCGTTGTGGCACAAAGCCTGTGAAAATCTTGAACCTCGCGACACATGCGTTGTACATCTACACGCCGTACACACCGAACGACGCGGCGCTGGCGAATCTCAATGGGATTGGCGACAGTTGCTCTAGTTATGGAAACAGCAACTTTTGGGAGTACTACAGCTACTGGTTCGATGCACACGCCAACCTAACCGCGGATATTGCCGACCAGGGCAACTCGATTACTAACGACTGGGGTTCGTTGATTGATGATTCGTCGTGCACCGAAACGGCAAACACCTGTTCGGCCGATTACGACAACGCCGTTGCAACCTGGAACATCATCGCGGGGCTGAAGTACGTGACAGGCCCAATCGCAACCGCTTACAAGGCGGCGGGTGGAGTTAGTGGTCAACTCGGGCAGATTTCTCGACCGACGGAAACGGTCAATGGCGGTTCGAACGGAAACGGTTATCGTCAAAAGTTTGTCAATGGGTTTATTTACCGGGACCCGACTGATGCAGCGTTTGTCGTGCCTAATGACATTTTTGCCTATTACAGCGATGCGGGTGGCCCCAGCGGTTCGCTCGGGTGGCCAGCGGGTAACGCGACGTGTACAGATGGAAAGTGCGAACAACAATTCACCGGGGGATACCTGGTGTCAAGTGTGACCAGCGATTTCCTTGTACTCGATGGCGCTATCGGTGAATATCTCTTGGCAAACGGAGGCATCAACAGTCCATGGGGACTCCCGATCAGTGCCGCCGAGACTCGAACTTTCGGGTCATTCGGAACTGGTCGAATCCAACAGTTTGAAAATGGAACTGTTTATGAGAAGGACGACACGGCCTATCTCGTCGCCGACTCGCTCGCTGCTGCCCTCGCTGATGTCGGTGGTGTCACGGTGGTTGGCTGGCCGCTCGCCGAGCCCGTTCGCACTGATGGAACGCTTTCCCAACTGTATTCGGCAGGTCGTGTCGTCAAGGTTGGGTCCGCACAGGGTGTCCTCATCCCGGCGGACACGCTAAAGGCACTTCGGGTCGCGGGGGGGATGGCGGGATATTTGGGCGTCCCGACGAACGACGCGACGGAATACACGGGTAGAGATGGCTTTGTCGGATCTAAACAATCCTTCGAGGGAGGCATGATCATCCGTGGAGCGGTCGGTTCGTTTGCCATACCTGATGCAGTGTGGGATGCGTATCAGTCGAAAAATGGAGCCAAGGGCAGGTTCGGTTGGCCCAAGGGAGTCGCCAAATCTAGCTCGAAGGCCTGGACGCAATCGTTCCAGCGCGGAAGCATTAAGGTTTCGCGATAGACATAACTCGACTTCGTTCCGCGATGATTGCACAGATAATGAAGCAAACGAAACCCCACTCATGCAGAAGTCGGCTTTCGGTCAGTGACTGAACCGTAAGGGCACATAAGACGAGAAAAGGCACGGACGCAACGGACACGGGCGATTTAGCGAAATTTCGCCACAAATGCCACAGGGCAGTGACGAGCGTAAAGGCAAACAACATCACCCCGACAAGCCCGCTTTGCATTGCTATATCTAGCCACACATTGTGTGCCTGGGACATTGGCAGTCCGTCGACTGCATGAATTGCAAACCACGGGTCCCAACTCGGCCACCAACCGACGAAACCAGAGCCCAGAATCGGACTCTCATTGATGCGGTCAACGACCGCGGCCCAAATGTCGAAACGGTGGGTGAGGTCGGTCGACTTTCCCAACAGGGCGACAAACGTCGGCCACTGCCACACTGTGGTAACCACGGCGCCACCGATGATGGCAATTGCGCCACCCAATCCAATGCGCCACCACAAGCCATTCCGTCGCGCGAGTGCGGTAAGTCCCACAATGATCACCAGCGCGACAAGTGTGACTGTGACCGTTGCCGACATGGTTCGGGCAATGATGACGATAGCGAGTGCCGAATCGAGCACTGACACAATGCCCCGTTGTCGTGACACGTATAAACGCCAGAGTCCGATTACGAGTAATAGTAGTCCGAGCATTCCGAGCACGTTCGCGTTGCCCACGAGCCCTTGGATTCTGCCCGCCGAGAAGAAAAGCCCGCGGCTCCAGGCCATTTCGATTGGT
>JBIIAK010000084.1:0-4491 GCA_044239945.1 Microbacteriaceae bacterium | reverse complement strand
CTCCCGCTTGTGGCCCAAACGTGTTAGGCCCCGCGACTTGAACTGGTCCTGTCCTGGGAATCGACGCGCACCCGGTGAGCGACAACACCGCGAGAATAATCAGAATTTTACGCATCGATACCCTCGTCAATAGGTGGAAGCGCAAGCGGTGAAACGGGATCGACCGCGCCACCTAGAGGAATAGTCAGACGAAAACAGGCGCCACGATTGGGCTCAGACCAGACGTCAATGACGCCCCCGTGAAGTTTTGCATATCCAAGCGCAATCGCCAGACCCAATCCCGTTCCTCCCGATTGGCGTTGGCGCGAGGGGTCCGCCCGCCAGAATCGATCAAACACCCGCTCGGCATCGGCCGGTGACATCCCGACCCCATGGTCGCGGACCGCAAACGAGACTGCCGTAGACGTTGAACCGACCCACACCTCGATGGGGCCCCCTTCTCCGTGATCAAGCGCATTAGAGAGAAAGTTGTGCAGAATCCGTCGAACTCGACGAGAATCGAGCTCGACCAGTTTGTGCCCGCCCGGCGCAAAAAGAGTAATCGTTGATCCTTGCTCACGAGCGAGGGGGTCCATTTCGTCAATACACGATTGGGCAAGCACGGCCGGGGAAACTTGTTCGAGTTCAAGTTGCGCAGCGCCGGCGTCAAAGCGAGATAGTTCAATGAGCTCCGTGAGCAGTTCCTCAAAGGTTCCAATCTGCCGATTCAGCAATTCGGCTGCACGTGCCGAATCTTTGTCAAAGGTATTGCGCTGTTTGAACAGCATGCTGCCGGCGAGTTTGATGGTCGTCAGTGGGGTCCGTAATTCGTGCGAAACATCGGACACAAATTGTTGTTGAAGTGTTGAGAGGGTTGCTAGTCGATTAATCTGACCGGAAATCGCTTCCGCCATTCGGTTGAATGATCCGGCTAGCTTGGCAGAAACATCAGTCCCCTCGACTTCGATTCGCTCGTCGAGATTACCGGCGGCAAATCGTTCCGCCATTGCTGCCGTTGTCATGATGGGTTGAATTGAACGGGTTGTGACGAACCACACAATGAGCCCCGTAATGGCGACGAAGAACAACTCGGCGGCGGCGAGGGCGCTTTGCACGAAAGCGAGATTCGCCTCGACGTCTGCCAGGTCATAGACCAGAACTAGATCGTATCGACCCGAGATGGGGACGTCGATATTTGCTCCCGTGACAATTCCCGGCGACCCACCGGGCACTTCCACCGACTGATAGTAGACGTTGGTCCGATCCTCATGAATCGCCTCTCGGAGTGAGTCGCTGACGACCGCCAAGGGGAAACCGATGGACGAAGAACTTGTCATTACCTGGTCGGTAGTTTGTCCCGGGGCACGAAGGATGGCGAACCCAATCAGTCCGGGCGAATTTGTTGTTGCCCGAATTGTCGCTTGAGCGTTGGAATTTGCCCTTTCGATGCCGATGACATTCTCGGCATTGATGGCACCGTCGAATTGTGACTGCACAGTGCCCGATACAGATTGCGTTTCAGAAATAATCTCGTTTAGACGCGACTCAAAAAGATTTCTCTCGATTGTGTACGACAAGAATCCCCCGATTGCCGCGACGGCGACGAGCGAAAGCCCTACCGAGACCGCTGTCATACGAAGGCGCAGAGAACCGACCCACGTCTCTCGCGCTTGTCGGACAATCCGGGCAAAAAACTTCATGCGGGGGCGGTTTCACCCGCGCGATAACCCACGCCGCGGACAGTGAGGACAATCTTTGGGTCGTCGACGTCGAGTTCCACCTTGGAACGTAGCCGCTGCACATGCACGTTGACCAGCCGAGTGTCCGCCTTGTACTGATAACCCCACACTTGCTCTAACAGCGCTTCGCGCGAGAACACTTCGGTTGGACGTGATGCGAGCGTGTGCAGCAACTCGAATTCGAGTGGCGTGAGTGAAATGGGGACTCCGCCGCGCGAAACGACGTGTCCTCGCAAGTCGATCACAATGTCGCCAACTTTGAGTGATCTAGAAGTGGTAGAGAGTGGCCGACGCATGCACGCCTTGATACGGGCGCTGAGGACCAGCTCGTTGAAGGGCTTTTCGACATAGTCATCCGCCCCAGCTTTGAGTCCGTGGATGATGTCTTGCGGGTCCGTGCGCGCGGTCAACATGATGATGGGAGTCCCCGAGTGCTCTCGAATCGAATTACAGACTGAAATCCCATCAACCCCAGGCAGGTTGAGGTCGAGCAGAACAAGGTGCGGCTGGTACTCGTTGAAAAAATCCAATGCTTGGGGTCCGGTCGTGGCGACCCGAGTGTCATACCCCTCTGAGCGCAAGAACATGTCGAGAACCTCACCGATGCTCGGGTCGTCGTCGACGATCAAGATGCGTTCGAGCATGACAACTCCTTTCCATCGGTTGTGTCCATTGTGCTAATTCTGACGAATGATTGCGAGTACCTCGTCGCGTGCGGATGCCATCAGCGCGGGAGTTCCCCCCTCGACGTTGAGTCGAAGCAGCGGTTCGGTATTAGACGGGCGCACGTTAAACCACCAAAATTCGCGTACCTCGCCCGCCACGGGTGGAAGTGCCGTGTCATCAATCGAACCCCCTGAGACAGTGAGCCCGTCGAGCAAATCAAACGCTCCGCGGCCCTCGAAGGCAGCTCGAATTCGTTTCAGCGCTGCAGGTACGTCCGATACCATCGAATTGATTTCCCCGCTTTGGGCATAGGGAGAGTATCGCGCCGAGATTGCCGAGAGTGGTCCGGGCTGAGATCCGAATTCGGCAAGAACGTGCATCGCAGCAAGCATCCCATTGTCGGCTCCCCAAAAGTCACGAAAGTAATAGTGGGCGGAGTGTTCACCACCGAACACCGCACGACTCTCGCGCATGATGTCCTTTATGAGCGAATGTCCGACGTTCGTTCGAACAGGCTGCGCACCGGCACCACGAATCACCTCGGGAACAATCAGCGACGTGATCAGATTGTGTAAGACGGTAATCGACGAATCCCCCGAGGCACGCACCCGGTCGATTTCCCGAAGCGCCACGATGGCTGCAACCGCGCTCGGTGAGACGGGGTTACCATTTTCATCGATAACAAAGCACCGATCAGCATCACCATCAAACGCGAGCCCGATGTCGGCTTCGTGCACGACAACCGCTTTCTGCAAGTCGACCAGATTCGCCGGCTCAAGCGGGTTTGCTTCGTGGTTGGGGAAACTACCATCCAACTCGAAATAGAGCGGAACAATCTCAATCGGTAGTTCAGAGAGCCCCGCCGCCGTTCCCAACACCGCTGGAACAGTCAATCCACCCATCCCGTTTCCAGCATCAACAACGACTTTCAAAGGCCGAATTGACGACAGGTCGACGAGCGTTCGAAGATACGCCGCGTACTCGGCGAGGACGTCATGAGTTGTCGATTCACCGGGATCTGCGACAGTTGTGATTCCCGATTCGAGATACGCTGTCGCTCGGTCACGAATTGACGCGAGACCCGTGTCAAGGCTGATTCCTTGAGCCCCAGCTCTCGAAAACTTGATGCCGTTGTAAGCGGCGGGGTTGTGCGACGCTGTGAACATCGCAGCCGGTGCATTCCATGAACCAGAAGCGAAATAGGACTCGTCCGTCGAGCAGAGCCCAAGATTCGTGACGTTCGCACCGCGAGCCGTAGCCCCGCGAATGAACGCTGCGACGAAACCGGGTGACGAGTCGCGCATGTCATGACCAACAACTACCGTTTTTCCCGCTGCGCCGACCTCATCGACGAAACCCGCGGCGAGAGCTTCGACCACATCGTCCGTCAGTTCCGTGCCCACGAGTCCGCGCACGTCATAAGTTTTGACGAACCGGGTTAAATCGACAGTCATTCGTTACCTTCCATCGGTCTGTTCACGATACCGCACGAGGTTCCGCCACGACGAGGTGACGAATAGGCTAAATACATGTCCGGATCACGTGCAACCCGAAATCGGCATGGTCGGCAACTCCGTTCCGACGTGCGAGGTATCGCCGCGGTTGGCACGGGTGGTCGAAACACGAGTTTCGCGGAAATCGCGAAAGACGTGGTCAATTATCTGTGCGACGTTCAACCGACCTTGATGCATGAAATTCAAGTCGAGATGACGCTGTTGCCCAGTGCAGAACACGCCGACGGTGTACCTCGACGATGGACGGCAATTCGAAGTGAACGTCGCGTGATTCTTTATCGGCTTCCCATCGAACGCGGTTCAAAACTTCATCGAGAAGATGATTGGCACCGGCGCAACAACATCGAAACGATTGTGATTGAAGCGATTGCCGACCTGATCGACATCGACCCCTATGAGTTAGCCCCTAACCGGTACTTTCCGCACGCTTAGCCGTGGATGACGACGACGTTCGATGCATCGATGGGGGGCGTCAAACCCCGAAGGGTCGCAATACCGTCCCGAGTCAGGACAAAAACCGTATTCGAAATCGGTGAATTTGATGTCACCGACAGTAGCCCCGGTCCTACGGGTCGTAGCAGGTTTCCGTGGGC
>JBIIAK010000083.1:0-4516 GCA_044239945.1 Microbacteriaceae bacterium | reverse complement strand
ACGCAATCGAGAAGGGCGTGCGCATCCGCTTCACCTACATCAACAATCAAGGAGAACGCGGGGAGCGCGATGTCGACCCCTACCGCCAAGACCTGGATGGCGGGCAGCGCTACCTCAAGGGGTACTGCCTGCAGCGCAACGACATCCGCACGTTCAATCTCGACAGCATGGAAAACCTTCAATTGCTTGAAACCCCAATTGAACCGCGGTCGATCGACGCCCTGACGCTGACGTCGGCACTGTTCAGTGAAAATGACGACGACCTTCACGTCGACATTGTCATCGACCCCGAGTCGTTGCCGCTCATCGCCTCGTATCTGCGCCCCGGCGTCAAACCCGTCGAAACCGGTGGCCGCAAGCGGTTGACCCTGCCTTTCTCGCATGAAGGGACCGCCATTCGCATGATCAGCGTGCTCTCTGGCATCGCCGTTGTGGAAGGACCAGACCACGTGCGCGCGGCCGTAGCCGGTTTCGCCCGTAACGCTCTCGACGCATACGCTGAAAAGGTCTAATCCGCGATAGACTGTCACCACAACGCAAGGAGTTCAGCATGCTCGGCAACCTTAACGGATGGCACTTCCTCATCCTTCTCGTCGTCATCCTTCTCGTCTTCGGAGCACCCAAGCTTCCCGGACTCGCAAAAAGCCTCGCCGAGTCTTTGAAGATTTTCCGGAACGAGATGACGTCTCCCAAGGACGACGACTCGAAGAAGACGCCGTCTAAATAACAATGGCTCGAAACTCCGAGAGGCGCATGTCGCTCGGCCAGCATCTCGTCGAGTTTCGAGGTCGGCTCGTCAAGGCGGCACTGGCAATTGCTGCTGCATCCGTGGGCGGTTTTTTCGTCGCCGATTACGTCTGGTCACTGCTCGCCGCACCCCTTATGGACGTGGCGAACGACAGCGGTCGTATCGCGCAGATCAACTACACCTCGATATCCGAAGCGTTCGATACCAAGATTGCCATCGCCATGACCGTCGGTATCGTTGCCTCAAGCCCCATCTGGTTGTGGCAGATATGGTCGTTCATCACGCCGGCACTCGTCCGACGCGAGCGGCGCTTCGCGTTCGGATTTCTGCTCACCGCAATTCCACTGTTCCTCGCGGGCTGTGGCACGGGCTGGTGGCTGTTTCCCCACGTTGTCGAATTGATGACCAGCTTTGCGCCAGATGGGTCGACCACGCTCCTCACCGCGAAGTATTACCTTGACTTCTCGATCAAGTTCGTGATCGCAATCGGAATCGGTTTCGTTCTTCCCGTATTCCTCGTTTTGCTCAACTTCACGGGAGTGCTCTCGGCTAAAGCCATCATCAAGGGTTGGCGGTGGGCCGTCGTTGGCGTCACGGCATTCACGGCGCTGGCAACCCCTGCCGCTGACGTCATCTCGATGTTCCTGCTTGCAATACCGATGTTGGGTTTGTACTTCCTCGCCGCCTTCATCGCGTGGATTCATGACAAGCGCCAGGCCACAAAAGCGGCCAAGGCGCTGGCGTAGTGTCGGTAACCCTCGACGAATTCCGTCGCTCGCAACCATTCCCGCTCGACTCGTTTCAAGTCAAGGCGTGCGAATCCCTCGACAAGGGGAGAGGAGTGCTCGTCGCCGCGCCAACGGGTGCTGGTAAGACGATCATCGCCGATTACGCGGTGTATCTGTCGCAACAGACCATGACCGACAAAACGTTCTACACGACGCCCATGAAGGCGCTGTCGAACCAGAAGTTCCAGGACCTTCAGTCCATCTACGGCGTCGACGAAGTCGGGTTGTTGACGGGCGACACGAGCATCAACCCGACCGCGCGCATCGTGATTATGACGACCGAGGTTCTGCGCAACATGCTGTATGCCCAGAGCGACCTGCTGAAAGACCTGCGTTTCGTCGTCATGGACGAAGTGCACTATTTGGCCGACAAGTTCCGCGGACCCGTATGGGAAGAAGTGATTCTTCACCTGCCTCAAGATGTGTCGATTGTGTCACTGTCGGCGACCGTATCGAACGCGGAAGAGTTCGGCGAGTGGCTGGCCGCTGTTCGCGGACACACCGACATCATCGTGTCCGAGGACCGACCCGTGCCGCTGTTTCAACATGTATATGCCCGAGGGGAACTTTACGAACTGTTCGAGCCGGGCGGCGAATTTCAGAACCCGCCGCGAATTCATCGGGATGTGCAGGGGCTTGGTAGAGGGCAACAGCGATTCGGCGAAAACCATGGTGGCGGACGAGGGCGACGATCATTCCCACGCAACCGTTCCCGTCCTGGTGATGCTCGCGAACGCCGTTCGGCTCCCGTCGACATCGCGTCGGTTCTCGACGATCACACAATGCTTCCCGCTATTTTTTTCATTTTCTCGCGTAAGGGTTGCGACAACGCCGTTCGCGATGTGTTGTTCTCGGGCGAGGTGTTGACCACCGTCGAAGAACGGGACGAGATTCGATCGGTGATCGAAAATCGCACCGCGCATCTTTCCGGTGATGACCTGTCATCGCTTGGTTTTCACGAGTGGGAAGACTCGCTCATGGCGGGAGTCGCCTCGCACCACGCCGGGCTGATTCCTGTCTTCAAGGAAATCGTCGAGCACTTGTTCCGCCGCAAGCTCGTCAAGTTGGTTTTCGCGACGGAAACCCTCGCGTTGGGAATCAACATGCCTGCTCGAAGTGTCGTGCTCGAAAAATTGGACAAGTACAACGGTGAATCGCGCGTCGCCATCACACCGGGGGAATACACCCAATTGACGGGGCGAGCCGGGCGCCGCGGTATCGACGTCGAGGGTCACTCGGTCATCGTCTGGCGAGATGGCATGAACCCTCACGCACTGGGCATGCTCGCCTCGCGCCGGTCGTACCCGCTGTATTCGAGTTTCGTTCCGACGTACAACATGGCCGTGAACCTCATCGAACGCTATGGGCGAAACGCGGCGCGCGACATTCTTGAACAGTCGTTTGCCCAGTTCCAGGCCGACCGTGCCGTGGTCGACCTCTCGGTGACGGTCAGACAGAGCCAGAAGTCCCTCGCCGAGTATTCCGAAGCGATGGACTGCCACCTCGGGGATTTCCGCGAGTATTCCAAGATTCGCCGTGAACTGACCGACCTTGAGGGCAAGAACGAACGTGGCGGACACACGCCGCACGCGGTTGCCAAGAAGCGCGCTGACCACATCGAAAAGTTGCGTGGTCGGATGCGCAAACACTCGTGTCACCCCTGTCCAGACCGCGAGAAACATGCTCGGTGGGGGGAACGGTTCTGGAAATTGCAGAGCCAGACCGATCGCATCGCGAACCAGATCAAAAACAAGACAGGTGCAATCGCGAGCGTTTTCGACCGTGTGTGCCGGGTTCTTCACGCTCACGGCTATCTCGTGCAGGACGGCGACGACTACACGCTGACCGATGCGGGAGTGGCGCTCAAGCGCATCTACGGCGAACGCGACCTTCTCATCGCGGAATGTCTGCGCGCTGGGCTATGGGAGGGGCTAGACGGCCCGCTTCTCGCCGCCGCCCTGTCCACGGTCATGTACGAGTCTCGTCGAGATGACGACAACAACATCAACATGCGTATCCCGAAAGGATCATTCAGTGATGTCACGACGGCGATGGAACGCATCTGGGACTCGCTGAGCAACGCCGAGACCGCCGAGGACCTCGAGATCACCCCACCTCTCGCGTTTGGACTCGCACTCGGAATTCAACGCTGGGCCAAGGGTCAACGCCTCGATGACGTCCTGCGCGAGTGCGGACTCGCGGGCGGAGACTTCGTTCGTTGGGCCAAACAGGTCATCGATTCGCTCGACCAGATTTCGCATGTTGCAGAACCCGCACTCGCCGCGATTGCACGCGACACCATCCCGCTCATTCGTCGGGGTATTGTCGCCGATTCGGCAACGCTCTAGCGAATAGGCTGACACAGTGAAAGCCTTCGTCCTCCGACTTGTTCAAGCGGGATTGGGCGCATTCATCGCGAGTCTCGCATTCCCGCAGCCCGGAATTTGGCCACTCTTGTTCGTCGGCGTCCCACTCATGGTGTTCGCGTTCCGCCGTGCCACCGTCGGACAATCGATGATTATCGGTGCTGTCACGGGTTTCGTGTACTACGGTGCTGTTGCGAAATGGGTGTCTGTCTATCTCGGGCTCGCGCCGTGGCTCGGACTCGTCGGCCTACAAACAGTCTTGTTCGCGGTCGGTGGAGTCGCGATAGGCGCGGCGTGGCGCGGGGTCGACACGTTGAACCTTCACACTGTTTCCGGCCGGCTGCTCGGTGGATTCTTTGTCGCGGCGGCGTGGGTCGCCCGCGAAGCTATCGCCGCTCAGTTCCCATGGGGAGGCTTCGGTTGGGGACGTGTTAGTCACGGACTGGCCGATTCGCCGTTTCGCTACCTTGCAACGCTCTTCGGGCTTACCGGCGCCAGTGCCGTCGTCGTTCTCGTCGTCGTCGCTTACGTGTTGACCTGGCAAAACGTGTCCGTCGTCAAGGGAAAGGCGCTGCACCTCTCGGGGATCACGGTCGGACTGTTGGCTCTTTTGC
>JBIIAK010000008.1:0-15148 GCA_044239945.1 Microbacteriaceae bacterium | reverse complement strand
ACGGTGCCCAGACACGTTCATTACGTCGTCTACCCGACCGAGTAGCCAGAGGTCTTTGTCGGCGTCCAAGTGGGCTCCGTCACCTGCAAAGTAAATGTCGTCAAACATCGACCAGTAGGTCTCGGTGTATCGCTCGGGGTCTTTCCAGATTCCGCGAAGCATTGACGGCCACGGTTCGGTGATGACGAGTAGCCCGCCGGCCGAAGGCCCAACCGGAACACCGTTGTCGTCGAGAACATCGACGGTAATTCCCGGAATCGGAACCTGCGCACTACCTGGTTTTGTCGTCGTAATTCCAGGGAGAGCCGACACCATGATGGCACCGGTTTCGGTCTGCCACCACGTGTCGACGATGGGACAGTTGTTGCCACCGATTACCTCGCGGTACCACATCCACGCTTCCGGGTTGATTGGTTCACCAACCGAACCGAGAACCCGCAGCGACGAAAGGTCGCGTGCTTGTGGAATCTCACGACCCGCTTTCATGAACGATCGAATCGCGGTTGGAGCGGTGTAGAAGATCGACACCTTGTACTTTTCAATGATGTCCCACCAACGACCGGGTGCCGGGAAATCGGGCGTCCCTTCGTAGATGACTTGAGTCGCACCGTTGGCGAGTGGGCCGTAGACGACGTACGAGTGGCCGGTGATCCAGCCGATATCGGCAGTGCACCAGTACACGTCGGATTCCGGGTGAAGGTCGAAGACGTTTTTGTGTGTGAACGTTGCTTGAGTGAGGTAACCGCCCGAGGAGTGGAGGATTCCCTTCGGTTTTCCGGTCGTTCCCGACGTGTACAGAATGAACAGCGGATTTTCGGCGGGGAATCCCTGCGCGATGTGGTCGTCAGTCATGGGGGCAATTTCGTCGTGCCACCAAAGGTCTCGTCCTTCAACCCAGGCAACGTCATTTCCGGCACGTTTGACAACGAGCACCTTCTCGACCGTCGGAGTCTGCGCGACGGCCTCATCGACCGCGTCCTTGAGGTTGAACACTGCGCCCTTGCGGTACCCGCCATCGGCGGTGATGACGAGTTTGGCCTCTGCGTCGTCAATTCGAGCGCGAAGGCTTTCAGCGGCAAAGCCTCCGAATACCACCGAGTGAATCGCACCAACGCGCGCGCAGGCGAGCATCGCGACAACGGCCTCGGGGATGAGTGGCATATAGATGGCCACTCGGTCGCCGCGCCTCACTCCGAGGCTGGCGAGAAGGTTTGCCGCTTTCCGAACCTCGTCGGTCAATTCGCGATACGTGATGGTGCGTGAGTCACCGGGCTCGCCTTCGAACTGGATGGCAACACGGTCACCGAGGCCGCCCTCGATGTGACGGTCGAGACAGTTGTAAGCGATGTTTATCTCACCATCAGCAAACCACTTCGCGAACGGCGCATCAGACCAGTCCAGGGTTTGCGTGAAGGGTTTGTGCCAGTGCAGCGCGCGGGCTTGGTCAGCCCAGAAACCGAGACGATTGTCGGCTGCAGCCCTATAGATCTCGGGTCGAGCAACGGCGTTAGCGACAAAAGATGCCGACGGCGGAAAGCGGCGGTCCTCGTTCAACAGGCTGTCAATCGTTGTGTTGGACATCGGTGTCCTCGCCTTACTATCCGAGTAGAGGACCAACGCGGGCTCTACGTCACTGATTAGGATTATCCCATGACACGTGCTGCCCTCGAGAATACTCCTCGCGTCAATCTGCGGTTTGGTGCTTCACCGGTTCACCGCCTCGACCGCCTGACAGCACATCTCGGTGGCAAGGTCGAGTTGTGGGCGAAGCGAGAGGACGTCAACTCTGGTTTAGCTTTCGGTGGCAACAAGACCCGCAAGTTGGAATACCTCGTCGCGGACGCGATTAATCAGGGCTGCGACACGCTCGTGTCCATCGGGGGCGTCCAGTCGAATCACACTCGGCAGGTGGCTGCGGTCGCGGCGAAAATGGGACTTCGAGCGGTTCTCGTCCAAGAACACTGGGTTGACTGGGACGAGACAAACTACGAAAAGACCGGGAACATTTTGTTAAGCCGAATCCTCGGTGCCGACGTGCGACTAGATCCAGCCGGGTTCGATATCGGGTTCCGCAAGTCCTGGGAAGATGCAATCGAATCGGTCGAGGCACGCGGCGGGAAGCCATATGCAATCCCCGCTGGCGCATCCGACCACGAACTCGGTGGACACGGCTTCGCCGGTTGGGCTTTCGAGGTCGAAGATCAGGAAAAAGAACTCGGCTTCACTTTTGACAACATCATCGTTTGTTCGGTCACAGGATCTACGCAAGGTGGAATGATTGCCGGATTCGCCCACTCCGGTCGTGCCCAATCGGTTCTGGGAATCGATGCGTCGGCAACGGTGGAAAAGACATGGGAACAGATTGCGCGCATCGCGCGTCGCACCGCCACGGGAATAGAACTCGGGCGTGAAATTCGCGATGACGAGATTGTCTTGCTTGACCGCTGGCACGACGGAATTTATGGCATCGCCGGCCCGAGGACAATAGAGGCAATCGAACTTGCCGCTCGAATGGATGGAATGATCACCGATCCGGTTTACGAAGGCAAATCGATGGCTGGAATGATTGACCTCGTTCGTGAAGGGTATTTCCCCGAGGGCAGCAGCGTTCTCTATGCGCACTTGGGCGGCCAGCCGGCGATCAACGGGTACACCACCGCGTTCGACCGCTAAGTATTCATCCACACCGCACGATTTTTCTAAACAATCAACACTTCTAGTTGGGAATACCCCAGGAATGTCCGAGTCGGTCATCCTGAAGGCATGACCCATACACTCACTTTTCCTACAACCGATGTCTCTGAACGCGGTGCCGCCACCGCCGAATACGCCATTGCGACCGTTGCGGCCGCGGGCTTTGCCGGGTTGCTCGCGGTCGTCCTCAAGAGCAATCCCGTGCAGAACCTTTTGACCGACCTCATCAGCGGTGCTCTGTCGATCGTCACGTGACGAGCGCGGGCTCGTTACGACAGAAATCGCCATTGCAATCCCCACTCTGATCCTCGTCGTCGGACTTGTCATCGGCGCACTTCGATGGTCAATGGATGCCATCTCGGCAACATCCGTGGCAGCCGAGACGGCACGGGCAATCATTCGGGGCGAATCAGAGGCATCGAGCATGGCGGCGTCAGAAAAGAGCGTGCCCGTTGCAGACTGGTCGGTTCGCAACGAACCGCTGGAGGTTTGTGTTGACGCCCAGTTTCCGCCGCCGCTCCCACTGATGGCGCCCGTGACGGTGACGCAGTGCGCACCGCGATAGATCGCGGTTCGGGCAGCGTGACATCGCTTGTGTTGTTCGGTGCGGTCGTGTTGTTGGGGTTAGGCGGGCTAGGAGGCGCGGCAGTGATTCTGCGGGTTACCGACGCGATTCGGGCAGCGGAACTCGCCGCATCAGCCGTGGCAACTCGTGCACTTGCCGGGGACCCGGCGCCGTGTGAGCCCGCTCTCCGAGCACAACAATCCTGCAGCGTTACGGATGGCGTCGCGACGGTTCGGATAACAGTTGACGGCGTTACGGCAACAGCGGTCGCGGGGCCAGACCAATAGCAACGGTCGGTTTTCGCCACGCCACGGGAATACTTTCGTCGCGTTGGGCATTGACAGGCTGTGTATAGTCACTATTCGCAAACATGTTGCGCTTCGGCGTGAGTCGTATCTCAGAGGCTCGGGGTACTCTCGCCGTAGTGCAGAAAAAGGAGAACTGTGGCTGATAAGCACACACTCGTCATCGTGGAATCACCCGCGAAGGCAAAAACCATCGCCAAATATCTAGGTGATGGTTACGAGGTGTTGGCGTCCGTCGGTCACGTGCGTGACTTGGTTCAGCCGAAAGAGGTCCCGGCTGAATTGAAGGCGACTCATGGCCAGTTTGGTGTGGACATCGCGAACGGATTCGCACCTTTATATATAGACACACCGCGCGCCAAGGCAACCATCACTGATTTGAAGAAGGCGCTGAAGAACGCAGACCAATTGCTTCTCGCAACTGATGAAGACCGCGAAGGCGAGTCGATCGCGTGGCACCTTCTAGAGATTCTCAAACCCAAGGTCCCAGTCAAGCGCATGGTGTTTCACGAAATCACCAAGGATGCCATCGCCGCCGCCGTCGAAAATCCGCGCGAAATCGACATGCCGCTCGTCGATGCGCAGGAAACACGTCGCATTCTCGATCGACTATTTGGTTATCAACTGTCGCCGGTGCTCTGGAGCAAAATCGGTCGAGGACTGAGCGCGGGTCGCGTGCAGTCACCCGCCCTTCGCATGATCGTCGAGCGTGAACGGGAACGCCGTGCGTTCACCGCCGCATCGTACTGGGACGTGTTGGCGACGGTCATGACCAAAAAGGGTGAATCGTTCAGCACCAAAGTCACCAAACTGAACGATGCCAAACTCGCCTCGGGCCGTGACTTTGATGACAACGGAAAATTGACCAGTGGCGCAACGGTCCTCGACGAGTCGACGGCGCGGCAGTTGGCACAGGCACTCGAGGTCGCAGCCCCCACCGTGACGAACATCGAATCCAAGCCCTACACGCGTCGCCCAGCCGCACCGTTCACCACGTCGACGCTTCAACAAGAGGCGGGACGAAAGTTGCGGCTCGGGTCTCGGGACGCGATGCGAATTGCCCAAAGCCTTTACCAAAACGGTCACATTACCTACATGCGAACCGACTCTGTGTCCCTTTCGGCCCAGGCGGTAGCGGGTGCTCGCGCCCAAGCTGTTTCCCTCTACGGTCAGACGTCGATTCCGGCTCAGCCCCGCACTTACCAGTCCAAGGTAAAGAACGCCCAAGAAGCCCACGAAGCGATTCGCCCGGCCGGAGACACATTCAAGACACCGGAAGAAATGCGGCGGCTACTGTCCGCTGACGAATTCCGTTTGTATGACCTGATCTGGAAGCGCACGGTCGCCTCGCAGATGGTCGACGCGACGGGTGAAACGGTGTCCGTCACGATGTCCGCTCCGGTCGGCGCGTTGGGGACCGCGACGATGTCTGCTGCGGGGACGACCATCACGATTCGTGGATTCCTCGCCGCCTACGAAGAAGGCCAGGATGTTGATCGCAACGACGACGACGCTGACGACGAATCGAAAATCCCGAACCTCACCGTCGGTGACGTTCTCACCGTGCCCGAGGTGACGCCCAAGGGACACGAAACTTTACCGCCACCGCGCTTCACCGAGGCGAGCCTCGTGAAAGCCCTTGAAGAACGAGGTATTGGCCGCCCGTCGACTTATGCCAACATCATCGGGGTGCTTTTCGAGCGCGGTTATGTCACCAAACGCGGTTCGGCGCTTGTGCCGGGTTGGACCGCGTTCGCCGTTATTGCGCTTTTGGAAAAGTTCTACACCGACTTCGTCGAATACGACTTTACGGCTGAACTTGAAAACGACCTCGACCGAATTTCCGTCGGTGAACTCACGGGCACCGAGTACCTTCAACGCTGGTACTACGGTTCGGGCGAGCACGCCGGACTCGTCAACACCTGTGTCGACTGGAAAGCGACAATTGACGCGCGAGAATCTAATTCGTTTCCGTTGGGCGACGGAATCGTTCTTCGCAGCGGGAAGTACGGTCCGTACCTCGAAATCCAAACGGGAGAGGACGAGAAGCGCAACGTGTCGGTACCAGATGGTTTAGCGCCGGACGAACTCACCCTCGAGAAAGCGCGCGAACTGCGTGACGCCCCAGAACCAGGTTCACGTGCAATCGGCATCAGCGCGGATGGCGCCAGCATGATCACTGCTCGAGTGGGACGTTTCGGGGCGTACATTCAAGAGAGCCCGATTGACCCTGAGATCATCGAAGGCGATGAACCCACCTATACGCTTCCCGAATACACGCCCCGAAAAATCAAGGGCAAAGACCCGAAGCCGCGGACCGCGTCGTTGTTTTCCACGATGGATCCGACGACCGTCGACCTCGAAACGTGCATTCGGTTGTTCGAACTTCCCCGCGTCGTCGGAATCGATCCCGAAACCGAGAAAACCATCACCGCCCAGAATGGGCCTTACGGCCCTTACCTCAAAAAAGGATCCGACTCGCGTTCGCTCGAGAATGAGCAGGCCATCTTTGAGGTGACGCTTGAGCAAGCACTCGAACTGTTTGCGCTGCCCAAATACGGTTCGCGGTCGGCGTCGAGCATCAAAGAACTCGAACCTGACCCCGTCAGTGGCAAGCCAATCAAGGTCAAAAGTGGAAAGTTCGGTCCCTACGTGACGGACGGCGAGACCAACGCCACCATACCTGCGGGAGAGGTTCCGGAAGAGGTCTCGCACGAACGCGCGGTTGAACTTATCGCAGAGCGTCGGGCAAAAGGACCCGCCCCGAAAAAGACTCCCATTCGCCGAGTGGCCCGAGCCAAGAAATGACTGGACTGTTCATTACGCTCGAGGGCGGAGACGGCACGGGAAAAAGCACGCAGTCAACGCTCATCGGTGACTGGTTCTCAGCTCAGGGCCGCGAGGTTGTCTTCACGCGTGAACCGGGCGGAACCGAACTGGGTAACGAACTGCGTGAAATTGTCCTCCACTCGCGCGGGCACATCGCCCCGCGCGCCGAAGCCCTGCTTTATGCGGCGGATCGCGCCCACCACATCGCGACCGTCGTTCGTCCAGCACTCGAACGCGGGGCTGTCGTGATTCAAGATCGTTACCTTGATTCATCGGTTGCCTACCAAGGGGCTGGGCGAGTGCTCGATCCAGACGAAGTTCGCTACGTGAGCATGTGGGCAACCGAGGGGCTCGTCCCCAATATCACCGTCGTGCTCGACCTCGATCCCGCGATTGGGCGCGACCGACTGGATGCGGCGAACAAGCAGTTCGATCGGCTTGAAGCCGAGGCGTTGGAATTCCACACTCGAGTGCGGGATGCCTACCTGACGATGGCCGCTGCCGAACCCGAACGCTTTCTCGTGGTCGATGCGACGCTCGATCGGGACGTGATTCGAGATGCGATCATCGCACGATTGGGCGAATTGTCGTGACGGCACTGTGGGATGACCTCGTCGGGCACGATGCCGTCATCGCACAGATGCGTGCCGCTGCTGCGAGCCCCGAAACGCTAGCCCAGTCGTGGCTGATTACCGGCCCCGCTGGTTCTGGGCGGTCACTGGTCGCCAGGGCTTTTGCAGCCGATTTGTTAGGGGCGGGCGACGACGCCGAGATGATTGATCGTCAGGTGCGCGGGCTTACTCACCCCGATCTCACGGTTCTCGCAACCGATCGGGTTTTGATTCCTATCGACGAGGTTCGCGAACTGGTCGAGACCTCATATCGTTCGCCCGTCGCTTCGTCGTGGCGAATCATCATTATCGAAGATTCCGACCGCATGGCAGAACGAACCTCGAACGTGCTTCTCAAGGCTCTTGAGGAACCTGCCGCACGAACAATCTGGATCCTTTGTGCGCCGAGCGAAGCGGACGTGATCCCCACCATTCGATCACGCGTTCACAGTGTGCGCTTGGGGGTTCCGCCCATCGCGGACATCGCGGCGATGCTTGTTTCGCGGGACGGCGTGGACGCCGCCATTGCCGAACAGTCGGCCCGTCACGCTCAGAGCCACATCGGCATGGCACGTCGTCTTGCGACGACCCCTGAAGCGCGCGAGCGTCGAGCTCGCAGCCTCGCCCTCGTACTTGGAATCCGAGCCGTGTCAGAGGCCGTCAACGCGGCGGCCGAGATTGTCACACTGGCCACCGATGACGCAAAGGCATACACCGAGGCACGCGACGAATCCGAACGCTCGGAGTTTTTGCATTCGCTCGGGCTCGCCCCCGGCGAGGCGGTTCCTATCGGTCTCCGGCCGCACGTCAAAAACCTGGAAGAGAACCAAAAACGCAGGGCGACCAGGTCTTTGAGGGACGGTGTTGACCGAGTGTTGACGGACCTCGAATCGTTGTATCGAGACATTCTCGTCGTGGCACTCGGCGGCGAGGTACCTCTGACCAACCCCGAGTTCTCGGACGGTATCGCTGAGTGGCTCACGCGTCACGATGCGGCTCATGCAGTTCGAATTCTCGACGCAATCGATGTTGCCCGGGGCCGAATCGAGCGAAATGTCACGCCGTTACTGTCTCTCGAAGCCCTATTCGTTGAGGCCAGCGGGGTCGTCACTGCCTAAACCCGATCGCTCGTGCGTGATAACCTAGGGCGGTTGCCGTAACGGCGATGCCTCGATAGCTCAGTGGTAGAGCACTTCACTCGTAATGAAGGGGTCGTGAGTTCAATCCTCACTCGAGGCTCAGGTTATTCGTCCGGCGTGAACTTCAACGCAAGGGAATTCATGCAATAGCGCAACCCGGTGGGCGTTCCGAACCCATCAGGGAACACGTGTCCGAGATGGCCATTGCAGGACGCACACCGAACTTCGGTCCGCGTCTGTCCCAACGTATTGTCTTCAAGCAAGAGAACTGCCGCGGGATTTATTGTCTCGTAGAACGAGGGCCAGCCGCAGTGGCTGTCGAATTTGGTGCCGGCCACGAACAACTCAGCACCACATCCACCGCAGGTGTATAGGCCGGCTCGGTCCTCCTTGAGGAGCTCGCCGGTCCATGCTCGTTCGGTTCCCGCTTCGCGGAGGACATGGAATTGTTCGGGGGTCAGTGCCTCGCGCCACTCGGCGTCGGTGCGCTCGCTGGGGTTATCCGTCATGGTCACCATTAAACTCGGAAACATGGCGAACAGCGAGCGGGAACGAACCGCCGACTGGTTTCGCCGCTTTGCACACGCCGAAGGTTCAGAGTCACCTCGCTATCGCGACTGGGCCCTGGGAATCGCGGAAGACGACGAACTGCTGGCCCTCGTGGCAAAGCTTCCGCTCTCGAAACGCCAGCCCATTCTCGTTCTGACCTGTGCCCGAGTCGCTGGCGTCCCGCTTCGACCGTTCACGACCGCCCGCGGCGATTTCCGTGCGTTGTGGCCGGCCATTGCGAAGCTGGCAAAGACACGATCGACACAAACTAATGACCCTCGGAGGTGCACCCCCCTATTAGTCGCCCTCGAGCGCATCCGTGGACCCATAGCCCTGGTCGAGGTGGGGGCCTCGGCCGGCTTGACGCTATTTCCCGACCGTTACTCATACTCATGGAACGCACCGGGGCGCACGATAACGTCGCATCCGGCAGACGGCCCGTCGACGGTATCGCTCGTTGCTGACATTGCGGGCTGGGGAGCCAACCCACCTCGCCGCCCGACAATTGTTCATCGCGAAGGAATCGACCTTAATCCGCTTGACGTGACCAACCCGGCTGACAACGATTGGCTCGAAGCACTGGTGTGGCCAGAGCAAGCCGAACGACTCGACCTCGTGCGGGCGGCGGCGCACATCGTCGCACAGTCACTGCCGAGGATCACCGCGGGTGACGCGGTCGCGGAAGTTCGTTCCGCCGTTGCGCGTGCCCGAAAGGCTGCACCGAAGGCGACAATCGTGGTGTCGTCGCCCGCGGTGCTCGTGTATCTCGATCCAGCAGAGCGCGAGAAATTTGCGACGTATTGTGCGCGGGCCAAAGTCCGATGGATTTCTCTCGACGGTCGCCGGGTCATTCCGCGAATCGGCGATGCGGCGGACGAGATGGGAATTGAGGGTGATTTCGTGTTGAGTCTCGACAGCGTGCCCATCGCCTCGATAGACCCGCTCGGCAGACAAGTCACCGTGTATGGCGCGTCAGGTTTGTCTCCGGCGGACGTTGATTTCATTGAGTTTGAGCGCGAGAACTGGGGACCCACTCGGTCGAAAGAATCGTTGGTGCGAAAAGTGTGGAACCTTCCACTTGTGCGCTACTACCAACGCCTTTACGGGATAATGGAACAAGCCGCTGCGAGGCGGTACGACTCGATTCTGGTTCGAAGTTTTGCCGAGACGAGCGAACTTTAGACCGACAGACTGCAGACGGATGTGACGCAAGCGTGGCAAAAAAACCACAGGACCGATTCGATGACAATAGTGCCTACTCTGGGCGAGCGGGCGCTCACCGCCAGCCCGTTTCTCGCCGGCCGTGGTGGGTAAAGATGTTGATATCGGCGGGTGCGACGGCGGGGCTTATTCTTGCCACCCTGGTCGGAGTTGCAGTCCTTGATGCCAGAAACCTCGAGCCGATTGACATCTCGATGCTGGGGGTTATGCCGGCCCCGGCTCCAGAAACCACCGGGATTGATCCAACTCTTCTCACAATGGAAGAACGCGAACAAATCACCATCACGGTGCTCAACGGAACGACGTCCGCGACACTCGATGAGGATGTCGCGGCTATCTTGACGACACAGGGTTGGCCGAACATCTCTAATGCCGATGCGGCGGATTCCGACGTTAAACGCAGTGTTGTTGTTTATGGTCCAGAGAAAGACCTATCGCTCGCAACGAGCGTTGCGGACAGCCTTGGAATCGCGGCAGTAAAGCAATCCGATTCTTATCCCGGCGCGAGGGTTACGGTGTTAGTAGGCATTGATTTTGTTCGCTAACTGAAACTGATCGGACTGATTCGAATGAAAAAAATTCTGCTAATCGCCCTCGGTGTAGTGCTCGCCACAGCCCTCGCTGCCTTCGCGGCAATTCAGTTACCCGGATTCATTTCCGGGCTAAACGTGAATCCGAGCGAAACACCGTCAGCAACTCCGACGGCGGTTGAATACGCGCCACTGTCGGGGGCCCCCGTTCCGGCCGGTTCACTTGACTACCCCGTATTGATGGCCAAGATTGACAACAGCCCCGAGGCACGCCCCCAGGTTGGGCTCAATGACGCCGACATCGTTTTTGAGGAACTTGTCGAAGGGGGTCTTTCCCGTTATCTCGCTGTATGGCACTCGGTGATTCCGACCGAAATCGGGCCGGTTCGATCGATTCGACCAATGGATCCGGACATCGCATCGCCCTTCGGCGGGGTCATCACGTATTCGGGCGGCCAGGAACGGTTTGTGCAGATGATGATTGACACCGGGTTGGAAAACGTGATTGACGGGCAATCGGGCACCGAGGAGTTTATCTATCGCTCAGACGACAGGATTGTGCCTCACGATGTTATTGTTCGTGCGAAAAATCTGATCGAAACATTCTCGGACCTCGCACCGCCCGCTCCCGCATTTTCCTTCGCCGGTGACGGCGTCAGCCCGACTGCCGTAGCAGCGGGGAAGAAAGCCAGCCGACTGATCACATCCTTCTCGGGCTACAATTCGCCGTCGTGGGAATTCAATCCTGAATCGGGCATGTATGGCCGAATTCAAGCCGACGGACAAACGGATGTAGACGAACAACAAAGGCAATTGACCGCTCGAAATGTCGTGGTTCAAATGGTCGATGTGTCGAGTGAATACGGATATGTTCCGCGGACCCTTGTCGTCGGCACTGGCCCGGCCTGGATCTCGACCGGCGGCAAGACTGTCGAGGCAACGTGGACCAAATCTGAGCCTAATGCGATGACGGTCTTCAGTTTAGAAAATGGCGAAATCGTCACACTAGCATCGGGCCGCACATGGATAGAGCTGATTCCGACGTCGAGTGGGTATTTCCAAGCGAAACGTCGCTAGTTTTTCCACAGTCAATTTGCACTCTCTTGCCGAGAGTGCCAAACTTGGAGTTAGCACTCGCACACCGTGAGTGCCAATGACATGACCTACGTCCTGGAGGACAGACACACATCATGGCAAAATTAATTGCATTCAATGAAGAGGCCCGTCGCGGCCTCGAGCGCGGCCTGAACATTTTGGCCGACGCAGTCAAGGTGACGCTTGGGCCCCGCGGTCGCAATGTCGTCCTGGAAAAGAAGTGGGGCGCACCCACCATCACGAACGACGGTGTTTCGATCGCAAAGGAAATCGAGCTCGAAGACCCGTTCGAAAAGATTGGAGCGGAACTCGTCAAAGAGGTCGCTAAAAAGACCGATGATGTCGCCGGAGACGGCACCACGACATCGGTCGTTCTCGCACAGGCCATCGTTCGCGAAGGACTTCGCAACGTTGCCGCTGGCGCCGACCCCATCAGTCTCCGTCGCGGAATCGACAAGGCTGTTGCCGCGTTGACCGAGCAACTCCTCAAGAACGCCAAAGATGTCGAGACGAAAGCGGAAATCGCCGCGACCGCATCCATCTCGGCCGCCGACACGGAAATCGGGGACCTGATCGCCGAGGCCATCGACCGTGTTGGTAAAGAAGGGGTAGTCACTGTCGAGGAATCGAACACCTTCGGCACCACGCTCGAGGTTACCGAGGGAATGCGTTTCGATAAGGGCTTCCTGTCGGCGTACTTCGTCACCGACCCTGAGCGCATGGAAACGGTGTTTGAAAACCCCTACATTCTCATCGTCAACTCTAAGATCTCGATGATCAAGGACCTCCTTCCCGTCATCGAGCAGGTAGCTCAGTCGGGCAAGCAGCTTCTTATCGTTGCCGAAGATGTTGACGGAGACGCTCTCGCGACTCTCGTTGTGAACAAGATTCGTGGCATCTTCAAATCGGTCGCCGTCAAGGCCCCAGGATTCGGAGACCGCCGCAAGGCCATGCTGCAGGACATCGCGATCCTCACGGGTGGCCAGGTCATCAGTGAAGAAGTTGGACTCAAGCTCGATGGCGTCACGCTCGACTTACTCGGTACTGCTCGCAAGGTTGTCATCAGCAAGGACGAAACGACCATCATCGAAGGTGGTGGAACCTCAGAGGCAGTTGCTGGTCGCGTCAAGCAGATCCGCGCCGAAATCGAAAACACCGATTCTGACTACGACCGCGAGAAGCTCATGGAGCGTCTCGCCAAACTCGCAGGTGGCGTTGCGGTCATCAAGGCGGGTGCTGCGACCGAGGTAGAACTAAAGGAACGCAAGCACCGCATCGAGGACGCTATTCGCAACGCGAAGGCCGCCGTCGAAGAAGGCATTGTCCCTGGCGGTGGTGTCGCGCTCCTTCAGGCCGCGTCGGTACTCGACAAGCTGAAGTTGGACGGTGACGAGCAGACCGCCGTCAACATCATTCGTTTGGCTATCGAGTCCCCTCTGCGCCAGATTGCGCTCAACGCGGGTCACGAGCCTGGCGTCGTCGTCAACATGGTTCGTAGCCTTCCCATTGGTCAGGGCCTCAACGCTGCAACCGGTGAGTACGTCGACATGCTCGCTGCGGGAATCAGCGACCCGGTTAAGGTGACGCGTTCTGCTCTGCTCAACGCCGCCTCAATCGCCGGACTGTTCCTCACGACCGAAGCCGTCATTGCGGAAAAGCCAGAACCGGCTCACGCCGCGCCGGCAGCAGACCCCAGTGGGGGCATGGGCTTCTAGCCCGAATACCTCGGACGGGGGTGGCGAAAGCCATCCCCGTTCTTTTTTCAACGGCCGAGAATCCGCACGTTCGCATGTTCTGTTTCGAGGTAGTGCGTCTGAATCTGTCGAAGGGCAGTGCCGATATCGCTCAGTGACTCGGTCACACGAGTGCTACTCGCCATCCATTCGTCGACAACACCCGCGAAGGCGAGTGCGGCGGGACCAGACCAGGAACCGTCGAGCCCCCGAAGTTGCCCAGTGAGGCTGGCAATGTCGGTGTGAATCGACTCGATGGTACGGGTGATATGAGACACGGCGCCGTCGAGGGCGTGAGCGTCAACGTGGAAACTGGTCATTCCACCAGTTTTGTGCGAGAGTGTCTCGCTTGCAGGCCACCGAAGCCGATCTGTGGACAACACGCACCGAGAATTCTCCGTGGTTAAATCGCGCCTTCGTCGACAATCTCGTAGGCGTAGCCTTGCTCGGTGAGGAACCGTTGACGGTTCTGCGCAAAATCTTGCTCAACGGTGTCCCTGGCAACAACTGTGTAAAAAACCGCGCTTCGGCCGTCGCTTTTCGGACGCAAAATTCGGCCGAGACGCTGTGCCTCCTCTTGACGCGATCCGAACGATCCCGAGATCTGAATCGCCACGGACGCATCAGGAAGATCGACCGAGAAGTTCGCGACCTTCGACACCAACAACACCCGAATCTCGCCGGTTCGGAACTTGTCGTACAACACTTCTCGTTCGTCGACTGGAGTTGCGCCGGTGATAGTTGGTAGCTCGAGCGTGTCGGACACGTCGTCAATCTGGTCGAGATACTGCGCGATGACGAGGATTTGGTCGTCGGGGTGCTGCGCAATCAAACGCGAGATGATCGAACGCTTTGCCGGGCTAGTTGCGGCAATGCGGAATCGTTGCCGCTCGCTTGCGACCGCGTATTCCATTCGCTCGTCAGATTCGAGCAACACACGCACCTCGACACACCGTGCCGGTGCGATGAACCCCTGTGCCTCAATTTCCTTCCAGGGTGCGTCAAAACGTTTGGGGCCGATCAGGCTAAAGACATCGCCCTCTTTGCCGTCTTCACGCACAAGAGTTGCAGTCAGGCCGAGACGACGACGGGCCTGCAAATCTGCGGTCAGTTTGAACACCGGAGCGGGCAACAAGTGGACCTCGTCATAAATAATGAGCCCCCAGTTGTTCGCGTCCAACAACGGCAAGTGAGCGAATGATCCGCGTCGTTTGGCAGTCAAGATGTGGTACGTCGCAATCGTCACGGGCTTGATTTCTTTCTTTTCGCCCGAATATTCACCGATGTCTTCGGCGGTCAGTGTCGTGCGCGCAATGATTTCGTCGCGCCATTGGCGAGCTGACACCGAGTTGGTCACGAGGATGAGTGTCGAGGATTGACCCTCGACCATCGCACCGATTCCAACAACAGTTTTTCCCGCACCACAAGGCAGAACAACGACGCCCGCACCCGATTTATCGAACAGGTCGATGGCTTCGCGCTGATAACCACGCAGGTCCCATGTGGTGTTGTCGAGGGCGACGGTCATCGGAGTTCCCTCGGTGAATCCGGCACGGTCTTCGGCGGGCCAGCCGATACCGAGAAGTTCCTGTTTAACGATTCCGCGAGCCCAGTCGTTGAGTCGAACGACAGTCTCGCTGGTGACGGCACCGAGCAGCGGAGCCAGCTTGGTGGTTCGAACCACTTCGGCGAGGATTTGCGGAGACTGTGCTTCGAGATATAAACCATCCGCGTCGCGCTCGACAACTATTCGACCGTAGCGTGACACGGTGTCGGCGATGTCCGTTGCCACAACCTGCGGGACGGGGAACTTGGAATACGTCTCAAGAGTTGCGAGCATTTCCTCGGCGGTGTGCCCTGCCGCTCGCGCGTTCCAC
>JBIIAK010000007.1:0-15230 GCA_044239945.1 Microbacteriaceae bacterium | reverse complement strand
GTGGAATCGACATCACCTTTAACGAGCCTCTCGGGGTCGTCGGAATCATCACGCCGTGGAACTTTCCCATGACCATCGCCTCGTGGGGGTTCGTCCCGGCGCTCGCTGCGGGAAACGCCGTCGTTCTCAAACCCGCCGAATGGACACCGTTGTCGAGCCTCCGTCTCGCCGAACTCGGACGCGACGCCGGCCTGCCAGACGGACTGTTTCAAGTACTCGCCGGAAAGGGAAGCGTCGTCGGCGAACGTTTCATTACGAACCCCGATGTTCGCAAGATTGTGTTCACCGGGTCAACCGAAGTCGGCAAGAGCGTCATGCGTGGTGCGGCCGACCAAATCAAACGAGTGACGCTGGAACTCGGAGGCAAGAGCGCGAATATCGTGTTTGCCGACGCCGATGTCGATAAGGCCGCGGCGACCGCACCCTATTCGGTGTTCGAAAACGCTGGACAGGACTGCTGCGCGCGCAGCCGCATCCTCGTTCAGAAGTCGGTTCTCGACGAGTTCATGGAAAAGTTCGAAACCGCCGTGAAGAACGTCGTTGTCGGTGACCCGACAAAAGATGCGACCGAGGTCGGTCCTCTTGTCCACGCGAAGCACCTCGAATCGGTCAGCGCCTACCTCGACAAGGCCGATATCGCCTTTCGGGGGAGCGCCCCCGATGGCCCCGGGAACTGGTTCGCGCCGACGGTTGCCTTGTCGCGAGGACTCGATGACCCGTGTATGACGGACGAGATCTTCGGACCGATTGTGACGGTGCACGCATTCGACGACGAGGCTGATGCGATCACGATTTCCAACGCGACCGAGTTCGGCCTCTCGGGCTCGATTTGGACTCGAGATGTGGGGCGCGCCATCCGGGTGTCACGAGCGGTGGAAAGCGGAAACCTCTCAGTGAACTCGCACTCGTCGGTTCGCTACAACACGCCCTTCGGTGGATTCAAGCAGTCGGGCCTCGGGCGTGAACTCGGCCCCGACGCACCTCTGCACTTCACCGAAGAAAAAAACGTCTTCATCCCCGCGGACTAGTCCCAGAAAGGAACAACCATGTCCATTGAAAAAATCGATCTCACCCAACGCCTGAAAGGCAAGGTCGCGGTCATCACCGGTGGCGCGAGCGGAATCGGTCTCGCGACCGCCACGCGCATGCGCGCCGAAGGTGCAATCATCGTCATCGGTGACATGGACCCGAAATCGGGTACCGCCGCGGCCGAGCAACTCGAGGGCACGTTCATCCAGGTGAACGTTGCGGACGAGGACCAGGTCAATCACCTGTTTGACGAAACGGTTCGGCTTCACGGCCGTGTGGATATCGCATTCAACAACGCCGGCATCTCGCCTCCTGATGATGACTCCATTGAAACGACGGAACTTCCTGCGTGGCAGAAGGTTCAAGACGTGAACCTCAAGAGCGTCTATCTGTGTTGTCGAGCGGTACTGCGGCACATGACCAAGCAGGGTAGCGGCTCGATTATCAACACCGCGTCCTTCGTCGCTGTGCTCGGAAGCGCAACCAGCCAGATTTCATACACCGCGAGCAAGGGTGGCGTGCTCGCCATGAGTCGTGAACTCGGGGTGCAGTTCGCACGACAAGGAATCCGAGTCAACGCGCTCTGTCCCGGACCGGTCAACACGCCGTTGCTCCAAGAGCTGTTCGCCAAGGACCCCGAGCGCGCGCAACGCCGCCTCGTTCACATCCCCATCGGACGGTTCGCCCGACCCGAAGAACTCGCGGCCGCGGTCGCCTTCCTCGCGAGCGATGATTCATCATTCATCACGGGCTCGACATTCCTCGTCGATGGTGGAATATCGGGCGCCTACGTCACACCGATGTAACCGACATGGAATTCGACCTTTCAGAGAATGAGTCTGTAGCCGCGGTCGGTTTCGACCGATCGCTGCTCCTCAAACCCATTCGCGGTGGCAACACCTACGAAGAGACGGTCGAACGAATCCTGCAGACTATTCGCCTCGGGCTGATTCATCCCGGTGAACAACTTCCCCCCGAGCGCGAACTTGCAACCATGCTCGAGATCTCGCGTGACACCGTTCGGGACGCGATAGCGTCGTTGTCGGAAGCGGGATATTTGGCGATTAGGCGTGGTCGATACGGCGGCACGTTCGTCGCCGACACGATCCCCGCTGGACCCATCGTCATCGGCAGAGACGGGGACGTCATTGAACGACAGCACTTCACCGTGTCGGACATTCATGACGTTCTTGTACTTCGCGCTGTACTCGAGCCGGGGGCCGCGTATCAGGCGGCGATGAGAGACCTCTCGGGGGAACTTCGTGAACGATTGTGGTCGTTGCATCAGGAAACGGCCAGCGCCACAGTTGAAGATTATCGACGTCTCGATTCACGATTACACCTCCAGATAGCCGAAATGGCTGGCTCGAATTCCTTGGTCACCCAGATTGCCCAATCGCGAGTGAGGGTGAACGAACTTCTCGACGGGATTCCCTTGCTGCCGCCGAACATCGCTCACTCAAACGAACAACACGAAGCGATCATTCTGGCAATTTTGACGGGGCGACCCGATGACGCCGAGGCGGCCATGCGCACCCACATTGATGGTTCTGCGGCGTTGTTGCGCGGGTTCTTGGCTTAGTTCTTCGCCGAGTCAATCTGGTCGTCTTCGACATCCGAATCGATGTCGGGGGTGGGTTTTTCAACCCGACGCTGAATGTCACTGGCGATGCGCTGGCGCAGCCCACTGAGAAGAAGGACGGACAAAGCGAACGAAATCAACGTCGCAAAGATGGCACCCCAAATCCACCCGGTTCCGACGAGGAGGAGGATGACGAGCGCTACAACGAAAAACCCGAGACGGGCGAGTGTGTACGTGATCCATGGGCTCATAACTACATCGTATGCGCCCACCGACCGCGCCTAGAATGAAGAAATGATTGCTCGCACTATTCTCGTTGGCTCGTTACTGATCGCTGCTGTCATTGTCTACGCCATTGTCGATGTGGCCATCACTCCGGCTTCTCGGATTCGCGCACTGCCGAAATGGCTCTGGATCGTTGTTGTTGTTCTGGTGCCCCTGATCGGGGCAATCCTGTGGCTCATTGTGGGCAAGGTCCGCCGCGGTTCCACGACGAAACCCACCACGCCGACCGACATCGTTGACCGCGGCGCGACGAGTGGCCCGTTCTCGACTGAATCGGTTGATGACCGTATCGCTCGACTTGAAGAGGAACTTCGCCGACTTGATGAGGAGGGCGAAAACCCGCCCAAGGACCCGGCGTGACGTCTGCCCCGTCCGCGGCTTCCAATGCGACGAACTGGTCCCTCGCCTTCCTTCGTACGCTCATCGAAAACGGGGTGACCGACATTGTTGTATGCCCGGGTTCGCGATCGCAATCGCTGGCGTTGCTCGCCGCTGAATTGGCCGAGCGTGGATTGCTCACGCTCCATGTGGTGCTCGACGAGCGAGCGGCCGGCTTTCTAGCGCTGGGTCTGTCACTCGAATCGGGTCGTCCCGCGATTGTTGTGACGACATCAGGAAGCAGCGTGGCCAACCTTCATCCCGCGGTCGTCGAGGCATTCCATCAAGGCACCCCCTTGCTGTTGGTCACTGCTGATCGACCGGCGTCGGTGCGTGCCCAGGGCGGGGGCCAAACCACCTTCCACGTCGGAATGTTTGCGGTGGCAGCCAGAGCGACCTTCGATATTCCTCCAGCGGAAACCCCAACCGACGCCGAGATGGGTGGTTCTGCCATTGCACTCGAGGCGCTGACGGTTGCACTCCGGGAACGTGGACCTGTTCACGTGAACCCTCAGTTCGTCGAACCTCTCTCGTCGGAGGCACCAGAGAGCTATCTCGAGACTATTCGACCTGGTGAATTGCTCGTCGTCGAACGCGAGTCGGTCGCGGCGACTGTCGATGCCTCTCTGGGTGTTGTCGTTATTGCCGGACTCGGTGCTGGTGTTCGGGCCGAAAATTGGGCCCGCGAACTGGGCGCTCCGTTGTTTGCCGAAATCGAGAGCGGATCGCACTTCGGACCGCACCTCGTCACGGACTATCGAAACATCGCGATGAATCCAGACTTCACCAACACCGTTCACACGGTGGTTGTCGTCGGGCGCCCAACCCTGGCGAACGTCATCGACCAGTTGTGCACGCGGGATGGCGTTGACGTGATTGTGGTTCACGTGGGCGAAGGCGTCCCGTATCGGCCAACCGAACGAGTCCGCGTCGTCGACGAAATTGTCGTCACCGGAACAGGTGACGATATCGCCCGCGAGTGGGGACTAGCCTGGGCGCGGCGATCACGAATGACGCTCGATTCTCAGGTGGCGGAACCCGCCGCGGATGTTGAGGGCAGCCTCGTTGACGACCATGCCGCCCGGTCAGCCTTTGCCCGACGAGAAATGGAAATTCAACGAGAGCCCGTGACGAGTGACATGATCGTGCGATTGGTGTGGGATGCCACGTGGCCTCACGATCGGCTGGTTTTCGGAGCCTCATCCATCATTCGAATTGCCGATTCGATTTTGCCCGGGAAGCCCATCCGGGTTCACTCCAATCGCGGTCTTGCAGGAATTGACGGAACAATTGCCACCGCTCAGGGAATTGCTTCGGCCTCGCGTCGGCCCGATGCGCCAGCCGGTGTCACGCGACTTGTTCTCGGCGATCTCGCAGCCGCCTATGATTCGAGTTCCCTCGCGTTAATCACGGGCCCGATTCAAATCATCGTCTGCAACAACAACGGCGGGCGAATCTTTGAGGGGCTCGCCGTCAAGGCAACCGCGAACCCTTCCCACTTTGAGTCCGTCATGCTCACGCCACAACAGGTCGATTTCGAGGCACTCGCTGCGGCGTATGGAATCGCTTATCGCCGAGTCGAAACACGGGGACAGCTGTCGTCGGCGCTGACGGAAACGGCCGGTCCGATTCTCATCGAAGCGCCGCTACAGAGCGGTTAACGAGTCAGCGCGTCAGCGCCTCGCGAATCGGACGGAACTTCAGTTCAGTTTCGGCATACTCTGACTCTGGGTCAGACCCGACAATTACTCCTGCACCGGCATGCGCGACGATATCCGTTTCACGCCATTGGGCGCACCGAAGAGCGATTGCCCATTCGCCATTGCCCGTGCCGTCCACCCAACCCACGGGGCCGGCGTAGCGTCCGCGCGGGATTGCTTCGATGTCGGCGATGGTTGCCAGTGCTCGGTCGGTTGGGACACCCGCAACGGCAGCGGTCGGGTGCAGTGAGTCGATGATGTCGAGAACGGACGTGCGAGTTCGCAGAACGCCCTCGATATCGCTGGCGAGATGCCACACGTTCGACAGTCGAAGGGTGAACGGTGTCGACGCACCGACAATCGAGCGGCATTTCGGTGCAAGAGCGGTGAGAACGGACTGCATTGCATACTCGTGTTCGTCGCGGTCTTTGGCGCTGTTCGCCAGACGGGCGGCCGCGTTGGTATCTGATTGCGGGTCGTGTCCTCGCGCGGCGCTTCCCGCAAGAACCCGCGTCTCTACTCGGCGGTCGTTTACTCGAACGAGCGTCTCGGGTGACGCTCCCCACAGTCCTTCAACCGCAAAAATGTGACAGTCAGGGTAACCAGACGACAGTTTGGCCAACGGCGCACGCTCGTCGCCCGGGGTCACGACGTGTCCCGTGATCGCGCGCGCAACAACAACCTTCCCGAAATTGGAATCCAAACGTCCAAGTGCTGTTCGAACTCGATCGCGGTAGACCGAGTCGATGTGTGGCCACTCGACAACGGGTACGGGACCGATAGTACGACGCACGGATTCAGACGCGGAATCAGGTGCACCGGCAGTCACCGTTGTCATCTCGCGCCCGCGTCGGATGATTGTGACGCGCGGAAAAATCAGGAAGGCTTCGCCGTCCGGGTCGAACGACCCGCTGCCGAATGCGTGAAGGTACGGGCGCATCGCAGGCGACGCCATGGCCACCGCGTCGTTCCACATCTTGCCGAGAGTTGCAAAGCGTTGTGGTCCGCTCGCCACCCAGCGCGCGTGCTCGCCAATTCCGACAATTTCACGGTCACCGCTGCGGAAATACAGGGGTCGAGACGGACTCGCGAAGTCGAGTATCGATTCAACCCGAGCCGATCGAACGACGTCGCGCGAGTAGGTCTCAGGGTTGGCGCTGCTCACTCGTTAAGGCTACCCACGCACGGGTAGAGTTGGTAATCGTGACGAGTGCTGACATGGGTAAAGACCCCGCTGAAGTCGCGGCGATGTTTGACGATGTAGCCCCTGGCTATGACCGAACGAACGCGATTCTCTCGATGGGCACCAGCGCACTCTGGCGATTGGCCACCGTTCGCGCACTCGGAATAATCCCGGGTGACCGCGTTCTCGATATAGCCGCCGGCACGGGGACATCCAGTTCCGCGATTGCACGGGCTGGAGCTCGGGTTACTGCACTCGATTTCTCGGCGGGAATGGTCGCAGTCGGACGCCAACGTCACCCCAACATTGAATTTGTCGAAGGAGACGCGACCGCATTGCCGTTCGATGAAGCGAGTTTCGATGCGGTCACCGTTTCGTTCGGATTGCGGAACGTTCACGACCCACGCAAGGCGCTCTCTGAGATGCGTAGGGTGCTTGTGCCCGGTGGTCGCCTAGTCATTTGTGAATTCACGACTCCGCCAAACCAGATAGTTCGACGGGCTTATGACTTTTATCTGACGTCGGTGATGCCCCGCATCGCGAAAATGTCAAGCACTAATCCTGCTGCCTACACCTACCTCAAGGACTCGATCCATGATTGGCCATCACAGGGCGTTCTCGCCAGTTGGATTCGTGACGCCGGTTTCACTGGGGTCGGTTTCCGCAATCTGACAGGTGGAGTCGTCGCGCTTCACCGAGGAACTGCTCCGATGGGCACCGGGCGATGAGCCACCAAAATTCGATCAGTTCAAACTTTGGGCTTGCTGACGCGCTGTCAGCAACGCCCGAGGAACGCGATCTTGTCAAACGGCTGAACACCGGTGTCGAGAGAATGGAGGCATCGCTGGAGTCAAATTTGCATTTTGGCGATGCACACACGGACACTATCGCCCGTTATTTGTTTGAGGCGGGTGGCAAACGGGTTCGTCCGCTATTGGCGTTGCTGACCGCCGAATACGGTGACCCAACCCGTGACGACATCATCATGGGCGCCCAGGTTGTTGAATTGATTCACCTCGCCACCCTTTATCACGATGACGTGATGGACGATGCGGACCTTCGACGGGGGGTGCCCACCACCCACACGGTGTGGTCTAACTCGGTGGCGATCATCACAGGAGACCTTTTGCTGGCCCGCGCGAGTTCACTCGCGTCGACGCTCGGCGACGACATGGTGCGCTTGCACGCGGCGACCTTCGAACGCCTGTGCCTCGGCCAGCTGCACGAAACGACCGGCCCCCAAAAGGGTGCTGATGCAATCGCCCATTACCTTCAGGTTCTCGCGGACAAAACGGGCTCACTGATCGCCTCGAGTGCCGTCGTTGGATTAATGACATCGGGAGCACCGCGCGAGTTCTTTGAGCCTTTGCGCGAATACGGCGAAAAAATCGGCGTCGCGTTCCAAATCATCGACGATGTCCTCGACCTCGACGGGGGTGAAACCGGCAAAGAAAAAGGTAACGATGTCCGAAACGGGGTCGCTACGTTGCCCATTCTTTTGGCGCGCGCCGCGTCCGATTCAGAGTCGGTGTCGCTCGTCGAGCGAATCGACACGGCAATCGAGTCGAGTAACACCGAAATGTTTGCGGGGTTGATGGACGAACTTCGCAGAAGCAGCCACACTAAGGACACCATCACGAGTGCGCGTCGCTGGGCGACGGAAGCGGTTGCCGCCCTCGACATTCTTCCCGACGGTCTGCCCAAGAAATCACTCGCCCGATTCGCCTCGCGCGTCATTGACCGAACGAACTAGGAACGACATGAAGCTTCGACTCGCGATTGTGGGCGCTGGCCCCGCTGGAATCTACGCCGCCGACATTTTGCAGAAATACGAGCGGGCGTTCGACGTCTCGATTGACCTGTTTGACCGCCTCCCCGCGCCTTACGGACTTGTCCGATACGGCGTTGCCCCCGACCACCCCCGTATCAAGGGGATTATCAACGCGTTACGGGATGTGCTCGATTCGGGCGGGATTCGTATTTTCGGGAACGTCAATTTTGGAACCGATATCACTTTGGGTGACCTTAAACGGCACTATCACGCCGTGATTTTCTCGACGGGAGCGATTCGGGATGCCGACCTCAACATCCCGGGAATCCAACTCGACGGCTCTTTCGGTGCCGCCGATTTCGTGTCGTGGTACGACGGTCACCCCGACGTGCCGCGAGAGTGGCCGTTGGACGCGAAAGAGGTCGCGGTCATTGGTAACGGAAACGTCGCTCTCGACGTCGCGCGCATGTTGTCCAAGCACGCGGACGACCTTCTACCCACTGAAATTCCCGACAATGTCTACCAGGCACTCAAATCGAGTCCCGTCACCGATGTACACGTCTTTGGGCGGCGCGGCCCGATGCAGGTCAAGTTTACGCCGCTTGAGCTGCGAGAGCTCGGTGAGCTCAACGATGTCGACATCGTCGTCCACGACGAGGACTTCCACTATGACGCCGCGTCCAAAGCCGCCATTGAATCAAACAAGCAGATTTTTGTCATCAACAAAATCTTCACCCCGTGGCGAGAAGCAGGAGCGGGCACTGCTAGTCGACGCCTGCACCTGCACTTCTTTGCTAATCCTGTCGAAGTCGTGGGTACCGACGGGCGCGTCAGTTCGTTCCGTTACGAACGCACCGAACCCGATGGTGCCGGCGGCGTCCGCGGAACGGGGGAAATGCGTGAATTGCCCGTCCAGGCGATTTATCGCGCCGTCGGCTATCACGGCACACAACTCGACGGCATTCCGTTCGACGACCGCCACGGTGTGATTCCCAATCACGAAGGACAGGTCATGGATGACAACAACAACACTCTTCCCGGCGTCTATGCGACCGGGTGGATCAAACGGGGGCCGGTCGGGCTCATCGGACACACCAAGTCTGATGCGATGGAAACGGTCGCACACTTGGTCAAAGATCAGGCGTCGTGGTGGTCACCCGCTGAACCATCCGAAGACGCTATCCTCGCGCTGCTCGACGCCCGTGGCGTGCACTACACGAACCTCGACGGTTGGCACCGACTGGACGACCACGAAAAGTCGCTAGGTGCGCCTCAGGGACGAGAACGCATCAAGGTCGTCGACCGTGAAGAGATGCTTCGCGTCTCTCGTGATTAACGGAAATTGAGGAACTGCACGTCGACCGGCAGGTCTTTGCCCTTGATCAACTGCATTGTTGCCTGCAGGTCATCCCTGCTTTTGGATGAAACCCTTAGTTCTTCGCCTTGAATCTGGGGCTTGACAGACTTCGGACCTTCTTCGCGGATAATTTTGGCAATTTCTTTCGCGTGTTCGCTAGAAATCCCGTTCTTCACCGTTGTTTCGATGCGGTATTCCTTGCCTGATGCGAAGGGCTTTCCGACCTCGAGTGACTTGAGCGAAATACCACGCTTGATGAGCTTGGATTCGAGAACATCGAGGACGGCCTTGACGCGCTCTTCGCTGCTCGCGGCGAGATTGACCTTGTCGGACTTCTTCTCGATCTCGGCGCCGACACCCTTGAAATCAAAGCGCGTCTCGATCTCGCGTTGTGCTTGGTTCACCGCGTTGTCGAGTTCCATTGGGTCGACTTTGGAAACGATGTCAAAAGAGGAATCAGCCATGCGCTCAGTTTAGGCGAGGGTCGCAGGAACAGACCCGCGTATTGTACGATTGTCAATTGCGCGCCCCGTCTAGGATCACCTCGGTGTGGAACGCACCTGGTGGGTTACCCAAGCGGCCAAAGGGATCTGACTGTAACTCAGCTGGCTCAGCCTTCGGGGGTTCGAATCCCTCACCCACCACCAAGCCCCCAGCCCCACAGGGTTGGGGGCTTTTTTAGTAGAACCGATGATCGATTTCGTCTTCATCCGCGAGGGATGGGTTCTCGGGTGTGGCGAATTCGGTCGCCCAACGAAACAACGCCCAAACCGCCGCGCCGACGAGAAGAAATCCGCCCACCGCGATAACGATTCCGGCAACAACACCGAGCGTGACACTCCACGGTTCCATGCCCCGAGACTAGACGAGGCAACTGACGCGAAACCTGCGCGACAATAGAGACATGACCCCCAGTCTTCTTGAGACGGCTCTCGCTGTTGCACGGGAGGCTGCCGCGCTCGCCGCGGAACGTCGTCGCGGAACGGTCACAGTCGCCGAGAGCAAAAGTTCGTCCGTTGACGTCGTTACGGCGGTTGACCGGGAGGTCGAGGCGCTCGTGAGGCAGCGACTTTCGGAACTCCAGCCCGGGGACGGCTTTCTCGGGGAGGAGGGTGGCCGCGCTGATCGGTCGACGTCACTGACGTGGGTTGTCGATCCGATCGACGGGACGGTCAACTATTTGTACGACATTCCGCAATATGCCGTCAGCATCGCCGTCGTGGAAGGCGAGCCCACCCCGGGCAATTGGACGGAACTCGCGGCGGTGGTCATCAACGTGGCGAACGGCAAAGAGTTCACCGCCACGCGCGGGGGCGGAGCTTTCTCGGACGGACTGCCCCTTGCCGTCAACCACCCCGAGTCGCTGGGGCAATCGTTGCTGTCGACAGGCTTTTCGTATTCACGCCAGATTCGGACTCAACAGGCGCAGGTGATGGCCGTGGTGATGCCGCACATTCGCGACATTCGGCGGATGGGAGCAGCCGCTCTGGACCTTACTGCCATCGCCGCTGGCCAGTTGGACATTTATTTCGAGCGCATGCTTCAGCCATGGGATCACGCCGCGGGGGTGTTAATCGCCCGCGAAGCCGGTGCCGAGGTGCGCGGTTGGGACGGTGCCGCACCGGACGTCGATTGGTTGTTGGCCGCCCACCCAGAGGTCATCGACGAGATTGAATCGGTGCTCGTTGCCGCAGGAGCCCATTTCGACATCCGGTAGCGCCACCAAGGTGACTCGCTTAGACTTGCCCAGCACGACTTTTGTGGAGGTGTTGTGACTACTGATTCTGATTCAGCACTGTCCAGTGCGGATGTCGAATCGCGCGCCCAAAACCCCACCCAACCGCTCGCTCGGCGCGAATTACGCCTCCGCGCCGAGCAAGAAAAAGTTCTACAGATTGCCCGCGAACGCGAACGGGAGCGGATTCGCGAAAATGCGATGAAGCGTGCCGATGAGATCCGACGGCAGAAGCAAGAAGCCGAGGCCCGCGAATCAGAGTTCGCGCGCTTCCAAGATCAGATCAACAACAGTCAACAGGTTCCGACACTTTCGCCGGACGTGTCGAGTTTTCCCCCGGCCTTGTCCGATTCTTCGTCGACGGAAACCCCTCACAACATCGAGTCGTCTGAATCGGTCGCCCCCACCCCGGGATACGCGGAGCGCGGCCATGTTGGTGCGCAGCGGCGCACGCGAGCGCAAGAAAAGTTAAGAAAGAAAGCGGAGGCCGCAGAGAAGCGCGCATTACGACTTGCCAAACCACAAAAGCGCACTCACCCATTTCACAACCTGCTTGGACGCAGCTTCGTCGTGATGGTTGTCGGTGGATTGTTCGCAGTGTTGGCGCTCCCCGCCACCGGTTTTGACCCAACAAACTCGGGCTGGGCGACCGCAACGTCGAGCGACGACCAGTCGATCAGGGTGCCAGAAACGGGAACGGAAGCCGAACAGGTGTACCTTGGCGAGTTCGCGGTGACGACCTATTCCGATCTTCTGCAATTGACCTATGGCATCACGTCTGGTTTCAAATATTCCGTCACGAACAGCGGGCCGATACGCTGGCCGTTCCCTGTCGTCGTTCCCATTTCTTCAGGGTTCGGCGGACGTTCTGCCCCCTGCCTTGGGTGTTCATCAAATCACCAAGGGCTTGACTTTGACCCAGCTGATGGAACAGCGTTCAATGCCGTCGCTGCAGGCGAAGTTATTGAGGTTAACGATGACGGTTACCTCGGAAAGTGGGTCGTCATCAGTCACGAAGTTGACGGGCTCGCATTCGAGAGCATGTACGCCCACATGATTCGTGATTCGACGGGGGTAGAGGTCGGCCAAATCGTCAAAGCCGGAGACTACATCGGGCGGGTTGGGAACACGGGAGTCACTTCTGGTTCCCACTTGCACTTGGCAATCCGCGTCGACGGGGTTCCTGTCGACCCGTTCGAGTTCTTGCTGAACAACACCAAAGGGAACTAATGGGTAGCGAGGGCGGGACTCGAACCCGCGACACCACGATTATGAGCCGTGTGCTCTAACCACCTGAGCTACCCCGCCGCAACCTTATTAGGTCGAGCCCCGAGTCAGGATTGAACTGACGACCCCTTCCTTACCATGGAAGTGCTCTACCACTGAGCTATCGGGGCGAGTGCCACGAAGGCACCATGCGAGGTTAGCACTTCAAACCGTCACGGGTGAAATCCCACAGGCTTGGATTGGCGGTCTTTTGGCGTCGCTGTGGAGAGCCAACTGCCCCAGTGATCTTGCGCGACACGCCACAAACACTAGATGTAGTGAAATTACACGAATGTCATTCCTGCCATATAGTGTTTTCCTCACGGCATCCTCGCCGCAAACCTTCAGGAGGAACTATGGACTTCGACAACGACAGCGTTGGCGGCTATGCGGTTCCCGTCGACCCGATGGACCTGCTGCAGTGCGATAGCTGCCAGTAATTAGCTGAAGCCTTGAACGCCCCGGCCACTCTGATGTGGTCGGGGTTTTCTTTTTGACCGTTCCCAAACTCTGCGGGGCCTTGACATGCGCGCAATAATGAAGTCATGAGCGACGTGCGCACGCCTGATCCTGCCTGGTTTTCCGACGAGGAATTCGAGGGTGTCCGCCGCAGGATTCCGCTCTTGTATGTCGAGGCGGTGCCCGTTCGACTTGATGATGATGGCTTCGTCACCGATGTCGGCCTTCTCATCCGGGTCGATGAGTACGGCGAAATGCGGTCCGCCCTCGTTGCGGGTCGTGTGAAATTCGGAGAGTCGGTGCGAGACGCGCTCAGTCGCAACCTAGAGAAAGATCTCGGAGCTCTCGCGTTTCCCCGTCTGCCCAACAGCGTTGTTCCGGCGACTATCGCGGAATACTTCCCTTTTCCTGGTCGGCTCGTTGACGAACGACAGCACGCTGTCTCGTTGGTGTTCGTTGTGCCGGTAACAGGAGAGGCGCAACCGCGCCAAGACGCCCTTGATATTCGCTGGATTTCTGTCCACGATGCCGTCCGTGACTCGATTGATGGTGAGTTCGTTGGCGGCCGTGGCGCGGTCCTTCGCACTGCGTTGGCCACCGTTGCCTTTAGATGACCGTCAATTCTACGCGCGAGAGACCCACTTAGCCTCATTTGATTGCGTGAGCATCGATTTGGCGCACGATGGCTGTGATTTCGAGCGAGAATCACGCAATACTCTGTCGTTTTGACATCGTAGGTCGTACAGTATTCTCTGTTCACACTGACGGAGGACCGATGACCGACCCACTGCGCATGCACATTCACGACGATGCTACTGCGGCGCTTCGCGAACGAATCTTTGACTACGCACGTGACCGCATGCAGTTGGACCCGCCTCCCCTTGATAAAGGGATGCCCTTTGCCGAACTGCGAGCCATCATGCCCGACACCGTGACCGAAGCCGGAATTGGTGGCGACAGGGCTCTTGACCTATTCGGCGAAATTCTCGCCCCAGCATCGATGTCGACCGACCACCCTGCGATGGTGTCGTTCATCCCCGTAGCGCCAACCGAGGCGTCCATCTTGTTCGACCTTGTCGTTTCGGCCTCGTGTATTTTCGGCGGATCGTGGCTTGAAGGGGCTGGCGCCATTTATGCCGAGAACGAAGTGCTGACGTTGCTCGCTGCCGAGGCCGGACTTCCCAACGGTGCCGGCGGCGTCTTTGTCCAAGGTGGAACGAACGGGAACCTGTCCGCACTCGTTGCCGCCCGTTTTGACGCCGAGCAACGCTTGTCTATCGCTGGAAAAACACGACCAACCCGCTGGAGCTTCGTGACTTCCGAAGAGGCCCATTCGTCACTCGCTCACTCTGCACGGGTTATGGATGTCGACGTCATCAAGGTGCCCGTCGGAGCCGACGGTCGCATGACTGGGGCCGACGTCGCAAAGGCAGTCGGTGACTCTTGGGACAGTGTCTTCGCCATTGTTGCTACCGGTGGGACGACAAACCTCGGAATCGTTGATGACATTGCGTCGGTCGTTTCGACGGCGAAGCAACACGGCATCTGGGTTCACGTCGACGGCGCTTATGGACTTGCGGGAATGTTCGCACCAAGCACCAAGCCGTACTTTGACGGATTGGGCGGTGTTGATTCGTTCATCGTCGATCCCCACAAGTGGCTGTATGCGCCTTACGACTCGTGTGCCTTGATCTATCGGAACCCGTCGATTGGGCGTGCTGCACACACACAGCACGCGTCGTACCTCGATGTTCTGACCGATACCGACGAGTGGAACCCTTCGGATTTCGCCGTGCACCTATCGCGCCGTGCCCGCGGTCTGCCGCTGTGGTTCTCGCTTGCGACACACGGAGTTGCCGCGTATCGCGAGGCTATCGAGTCGAACAACATGGTCGCGCGCGATATCGCTGACGTTATTCGCAACAGCGACCACCTCGAACTCGTTTGCGACCCGATGCTCTCGGTTGTCGTGTTCCGCCGCATCGGGTGGACCCAAGAGGACTACGCCGCGTGGAGTGACGAACTATGGGAGGCCGGCAAAGCCGCGTGTTTCCCATCGAAGTACAAGGGCGAACCGGTCCTGCGATTCGCGATTGTCAACCCTCGTACAACAATTGACATTCTTTTGGAACTCGTCGAAAGCCTCAAGGACTGACCGCAATGACGCGCTGGCCAGCAGAATGGGAACGTCACGAGCGAACGTGGATGGCCTGGCCGTCCACCGGGTACGCCCTAGGGGACACCGAAGCCGACATCGCGGAAGCACGAGGTGCATGGGCTTCGGTTGCGAACGCCATTGTGAAATATGAGCCCGTAACCATGGTTGTTGATCCATCTGCAGCAGCTGTCGCCCGCGAGTGGCTCGACAATCGCGTCGACATCGTCGAGGCCAAACTCGATGATGCGTGGATGCGCGACATAGGACCCACTTTTGTCAAAGCACAGGGCGACGCGTTGCTCGGAGTCGATTGGATCTTCAACGGCT
>JBIIAK010000082.1:0-4575 GCA_044239945.1 Microbacteriaceae bacterium | reverse complement strand
CGAAGGAACGTGACCTGGAACCCGTCAATACCCGTGCCGTCCATCAACAACTTGATGACGACACCGTTCACACCGAAGATAAAGGCGGCGACCGTTCCGGCGATGTATCCGACCAGTGCGCTGGGTTGGGCTACAGCCACTGATCGACCAGTTGGTGGATCGCGTGAGGTTCGATCGCCGCAAGTTCCGCATCGCTCAGCGGTTCTGCGTGGGCGGCTTTCAACGAATCTTCCAGTTGTGCGACACTACTCGCGCCGATGAGAGCGCTCGTGACTCCCGCGTGCCGCATCGTCCAGGTCAACGCCATTTGAGCGAACGTCTGCCCGCGTCCTAGGGCGATGTCGTTGAGCGCTCGGGCGTGGCCAAGGTATGTGTCATTGATGCGCTTTTCGTCAATCCAATTCGCGGTGCGGACCCGTGAGTCCGCAGGAATGCCATTCAAATAGCGATCGGTTGCGAGACCTTGGGCGAGCGGCGAATAGACGATTCCACCGACACCGAGGTCGACCAGCGCGTCAAACAAGCCAGCTTCTGGACGGCGGTCGAACAAGTTGTATCGCGGTTGGTGAATGAGGAGTGTGACCCCCATGTCCTTGAGAATCGCATAGGCGCGGCGTGTCTGTTCTTCGTCGTAGTTTGAAATTCCGACGTACAGTGCTTTGCCCGAGTGAATGGTGTGCGCGAGCGCGCCCATCGTCTCTTCTAATGGAGTGTCGGGGTCGAAGCGGTGAGAATAGAAAATGTCGACGTAGTCGAGTCCCATCCGCGAGAGGCTCTGATCGAGTGACGCAAGCAGGTACTTTCGCGAACCCCACTCACCGTAGGGTCCTTCCCACATGTCAAAACCGGCTTTGGACGAGATAATGAGTTCGTCGCGATAGGGCTTTAGGTCGCTCGCGAGGATCTCACCAAAGTTTCGTTCGGCGGAACCGGGCGGTGGTCCGTAGTTGTTGGCGAGGTCGATGTGTGTGACACCGAGGTCGAACGCGCGAAGCACGATGTCGCGCTGAACCGAGAGGTCGCGGTCATCGCCGAAATTGTTCCAGAGTCCGAGGGAAATTCGAGGGAGCAAGAGTCCGCTCCGACCACATCGACGGTAAGGAATTGAATCATAACGATTCGTTGCTGCGTCATACGTCATGCTGACAGCCTAGCCCCGCGCCTAGACTGTCTGAATGATGACGTTCTATGTGGCTGGCGGTTGTTTCTGGTGCCTCGACGCGGCGTACCGCGTCCTTCGCGGTGTCCACTCGGTGGTGTCAGGGTATGCGGGCGGGCATGTCGATTCGCCAAGTTACGAGGCGGTGTGCACGGGTACGACTGGTCACGCTGAGGTCGTCGCTGTCACGTTCGATGAGGAGGTTATCCCCGCCGAGGTGATTCTGGATGCCTTTTTCACCATGCACGACCCGCGCCAGTTGAACCGCCAGGGAAACGATGTGGGAACGCAATATCGTTCGGTAATGTTCCCGACCGACTCAGATCAACGGGAACTGTTCGAGGCCGCGCGCGACCGCGCAAACGACACCTGGGGAGGTGGCGTTGTGACGACAATTGACGACTTCACCGAGTTTTTTCCGGCCGAGGACTACCACCAAGATTTCTTCGCCAACAACCCGACGCAGGGATACTGCCTCGCGGTGGCGGTCCCGAAAGTCAACAAAGTGCGCGCCGGATTCGCGCAATACTTGACCGTTTAACGTCTCCACACATCACCCGCTGCATTAGTTCTCCACCGAGTGGGCTGTTATCGACGTGTGACAACGCGGTCCGGGTCATCCTCGATAGAGGCGCCGGTCGCAGGTTGGGACGGCCGGCGCCGTCCACACCACAAAGGAGACACATGAGCGACACCCTCACTATCACCGGGCTCATCGCAACGACGCCACGGCACGTTGTGACGAGCGAAGGACTTCCGATCACGAGCTTCCGGCTCGCATCGTCACAGAGACGGTTTGACAAGGCGACTTCAACGTGGGTTGACGCGTCGACCAACTGGTACACCGTCACGGCGTTTCGTCAACTCGCCATCAACGCGGTCCCATCACTGTCCAAAGGAGACCGCATCGTCGTGACTGGCCGCTTGCGTGTTCGCGACTGGCAGACCGACGATCGAACGGGAACCAACGTCGAAATCGAAGCCGAAACTCTTGGGCACGACCTGTTTTGGGGAACAGCGGTGTTCACGCGATTGGTCGCCCTTGGCGGCGACTCGGCGACAACACAATCGGAAAGCAACGCCGAACCCAGCCCCACCGAAGCGGTCGCTGTGGTCTGACCCGCCGACCCGCGCTGACCTAGAATGGGGGGATGACCGCACGCACATTAGTCCTTGCCGTGCCCGCGGTCATTTCCCTTGCTTTGGCTGGTTGTTCGCTCGGCCCGAACGCGACACCGAGCCCAACGCCAATGCCCACGGTGTCCTCTGCATCAGTGCCCGTTTTCCTGCCGGATGGTGATGCGCAAGACAACAAGGCCTATTTCGATTGGGTTCTGTCGGATGTTGCCACAAGCGACCAAAAGCAACCGGGGCGAACAATGGTCGATGCGCTCGTCAGTGCGGGCTTCCGAAAGAATTCAATCCAGGTCACCCCAGACGTGACAAAAACGGACCTCCCGGCAGATTCCGTGATTGTGGCCGTCCGGGTCGCTCAGTCGTGCCTGATCGGTCAACGGACGACCGACCGAGAATATTTCTCGTCAATTGAAAGCGCCCTCAAAACCGGTGGCTGCCTCATTGGCACTACCCGAACGATCGACTGGTAAGAACTGTGGCTGAATTCATTTACACAATGGTTCGCGCGCGTAAAACCGTGGGCGAAAAACTCATTCTTGACGACGTGACAATGTCGTTCTTTCCTGGCGCCAAAATCGGTATGGTCGGTCCGAACGGTGCGGGAAAATCCACCATCCTCAAGATCATGGCGGGGCTCGACACTCCCTCGAACGGCGAGGCTCAGCTGTCGCCCGGATATTCCGTCGGAATTTTGATGCAAGAACCCGAACTCGATGAAACGCGCACGGTACTCGAGAACGTTCAAGACGGGGTTCGTGGAATGTACGACAAACTCGAGCGTTTCAACGCAATTTCTCTGCTCATGAGTGAACCGGACGCTGATTTCGATTCGCTCCTTGCCGAGATGGGTGAGTTACAAGAAGCCATCGACCATGCCGACGCGTGGGATCTCGATTCGCAACTCGAACAGGCAATGGATGCACTGCGGTGCCCACCGTCGGATTCCGAAATTGGTGTCTTGTCGGGGGGTGAAAAGCGACGAGTTGCGCTTTGCAAACTTTTGCTCGAAAAGCCCGATCTTTTGCTGCTTGACGAACCCACCAACCACCTCGACGCCGAAAGCGTTCTGTGGCTTGAACAGCACCTCGCCAAGTATCCCGGCGCCGTCATCGCGATTACCCATGACCGGTATTTCCTCGATCACGTTGCGCAGTGGATTGCAGAAGTCGACCGCGGTCGATTGTTTCCCTATGAGGGCAACTACTCGACGTATCTTGAAAAAAAGGCGGAACGCCTCGAAGTGCAAGGCAAAAAAGACGTCAAACTCGCGAAGCGCCTTGCAGAGGAACTCGACTGGGTTCGCTCGAATGCCAAAGGTCGTCAGGTCAAATCCAAGGCTCGACTGGCGCGATACGAAGAGATGGCGACCGAAGCCGAACGCACGAAGCGACTCGACTTCGAAGAACTTCAAATCCCGCCGGGTCCTCGTCTTGGCGCAATCGTGCTCGAGGCCGACAACATCACTAAAGGATTTGGCGATCGAGTCTTGATTAGCAACTTGTCGTTCTCGCTTCCGAGAAACGGCATCGTCGGGATCATCGGTCCGAATGGCGTCGGAAAGACGACCTTGTTCAAGACCATCGTCGGGCTCGAGCCTCTCGACTCCGGGACACTCAAGGTCGGCGAAACAGTGAAGATATCGTATGTCGACCAGTCGCGAACTGGTATTGATCCGGCCAAGAACGTTTGGGAGGTCGTGTCCGAAGGCCTCGATGTCATCCAGGTCGGCAACGTCGAGATCCCGTCGCGGGCATACGTCTCGACCTTCGGTTTCAAAGGCCCAGATCAACAAAAGAAAGCAGGAATTCTTTCCGGCGGCGAGCGGAATCGACTCAACCTAGCGTTGACTCTCAAGCAGGGCGGAAACCTTCTGCTTCTCGACGAACCGACCAACGACCTCGATGTCGAAACCCTGTCGTCTCTCGAAAATGCGCTTCTCGAGTTTCCCGGCTGCGCTGTCGTCATCACCCACGATCGCTGGTTCCTCGACCGCATCGCCACACACATTCTGTCCTACGAGGGTACGGCCGATGACCCATCGAACTGGTACTGGTTTGAAGGAAACTTTGAGGCATATGAGACCAACAAGATTGAACGCCTTGGTGCCGATGCAGCCAAGCCACACCGCTCAACGTATCGAAAGTTGACGCGCGACTGATGCCAGTTACCAAGAGCATGTCGCTGACGTTCGCATCCCGCGAACCGATCAGCGACCTTGCAACGTTCATCGATCGGTCTGGACTAATTGACAACTCTGCGGTTCGAATCGTTGCGAAGGG
>JBIIAK010000081.1:0-4586 GCA_044239945.1 Microbacteriaceae bacterium | reverse complement strand
CCGGCCACACATCTAGATCTCGCTGTCGACCGCTCCGCGCTGGGCGACGAGCAGACCCCACCACGCTCCGATAGCGACGTGGTCGGGGTGCGCCTGATACGTCGCGAGCGCCTCGCGCGATTCGTGAATGGAAATAAGAGCGACATCGAAGTTCGATTCGACATCGCGGACATCCGGTGTCAGGGCGACGCTGACGAGCCCGGGCACAACTCCAACGAGAGCCCTGAGCTCGGTGCCGAATCGGTCCAGTGCGGCAACGCGTTCAGCGTCACCTAGGTCGATGAGTTTCCACATCACAGCGTGTTGAATCACAACAGTTCCTTTTCTATCGCGGCCCGAAACTCGTTCGCGTCCACACGCCACGTTGCGTGCCGACGACCATTGATGACGACGACCGGGATGTCGTTCTTCAGGGTTTCAAACAACTCGGCGTCATCCAAAATGTTGTGCTCGACGAATTCCGTTTCCGGAAAGTCGTCGAGCACGGTGCATAAGATCGCTCGAGCATCGTCACACAGATGGCAACCGGGCTTCCCCATCATTTCGACAGTGACGCGGGCCATCGGAATCGCGGACGACTACTTTTTGTTGCGACGCTGGTGGCGAGTCTTGCGAAGCAACTTGCGGTGCTTCTTTTTCGCCATACGCTTGCGGCGCTTCTTGATAACGGAACCCATACAACACCTTTACCTGGTCCGACCGATTGGTCGGCAAATGGACAATAGGGTCAAGTCTAGCGCGACTTGGTTGATCGAGTGTGCGCGGGTGTGATGAATGGCACGACGACGGGACCCAAAATCGAGGTGTCCCTCGCGCTATCGACCGAGTTCGCGGGCCATTTCCTCGGCACGTGCGAGAGCGGCTTCGGCCGCAGCGCGATAAATCTTGGCGAGGTGAGCATCGTCAAGCACGGCGATCGCGCGTTCAGTCGTTCCATTCGGACTCGTCACGCGACGACGTAGTTCGGCCGGTCCGACATCCGACGCCTCCAGCAATGCTGTTGCACCAGCGAACGTCTTCTCGACGAGATTCCGCGCGTCGTCGTCACTAAATCCCAAATCACGGGCTGCGGTAGTCCACTGTTCCATCTCGTGAAAAACGTAGGCAGGGCCCGAGCCCGAAATCGTGCTCAACGCATTGATTCGGTCTTCGGAAAGTTCGAGAACCCACCCAACGAGTTCAAAGACGGAGCGGGCGCGCGCCATGTGGTCAGCGGTTGCGCGAGAACCTGCTGAAATTCCCGTCACTCCCTTGCCGACGAGTGTGGGGGTATTGGGCATCGAGCGAACAACGGGGTTCGGCACTACCGATTCCATGGTCGCAGTCGTAATCCCCGCCGCAACCGAAACAATGAGCACGTCGGGGTCGAGAGAATCCGCGATGTCCTCGAGCAGGGCGATCACGCCACCAGGCTTCACTCCGACAATCACAAGCGATGCACCCTTGACGGCCCACCGGTTCGCTCCCGGGTCCGATTCGGTCGAACGAGACTCAACGCCCGAGCGTTGTGCCGTCGACGTTCGCGTGGTTGCGCGCACGGTCGCGGTGCGATCCGCCGCACGCAATCCGTCGAGTATCGCCCCGCCCATTGACCCCGCTCCGAGGAATGCAAAGGTTTCCGACATGGTGCCAGCGTATTATGACAACAGTTGCATTAAGCGCTGTTAGAAAGGAACCACTGTGACCAGCGTTCTCCCCCTCATCACCGAATCCTTCGTCCTCGTCCACCTCACTGGAATGGCCATTCTTGTCGGAGCGTTCATTCTCCACATGCGTTCGAAGGACAACTTTCCCTTCCGCATTATGGTGTGGGGCGCCTCAATTCAGTTGGTTACCGGCACAATCCTGGTCGGACTCGCGTACATGGGTGACGAATCACCAGACAACCTCAAAATCACGGTCAAGTTTCTGCTCGCCACCGGCGCGTTAGTCGCTGCGGTGCTCGGAGCAAAGCGCCAGTCAACCGGCGAAAAGAAACTTCAGCCGTTCTTCCACACGGCAGGTGGCTTCGCGGTGATCAGTCTCATCATCGCCGTGCTTTGGAACGCCGAGCTCTACGTTTAGTCGCGAAGCTGACCGAAGAACTCGGTCAACAGCGCAGAACACTCGTCGGCACGAACACCGCCGACGACCTCTCCGACTCTCGCAGGTAACGTACGAGTGCGCAGCAGATCAGTGACGCTGCCCGCCGCTCCCGCTTTGTCGTCCCACGCCCCGAAGATGACTTTCGAAATACGGGAGTTCAGGATTGCACCGGCGCACATGACACAGGGTTCAAGTGTGACCACGAGAGTGTGATCGCTGAGGTTCCACTTACCCGTTGCGCGAGCTGCGTCGCGCAATGCGACGACCTCTGCGTGTGCGGTCGGATCCCCCGTTAACTCGCGTTCGTTTCGACCGCGGCCGACAATCACACCATCCGGCGAAAGCACCACGGCTCCAACGGGCACGTCGTTCGACTCTAGCGCCACCCGCGCGAGTCCAAGCGCCTCGTCCATCGCGCCGAAAGCCTCGGTCATCTGCCACTCCATTCGATAGATTGAAGCCTATGCGAGTCATAGTTGCCGATCACCCCCTGATCACCCACAAGCTCACGATGCTGCGTGACAAGAACACGCCGTCGTCTACTTTTCGCACTCTCACCGACGAACTCATGACGCTTCTGGCCTACGAGGCAACCCGCGACGTCCGGGTGGTTCCACACCACATCGAGACACCGGTCGCACCAACCGAGGGAGTGATCCTCGCCGAACCACGCCCGCTCATTGTGCCAATTCTTCGGGCTGGACTCGGGATGCTCGAAGGATTACTGAGATTGATGCCGAGTGCGGAAACGGGATTCCTCGGTATGGTCCGCGACGAATCCACCCTGCAGCCCAGTGTCTACGCCGAGCGCCTCCCCGCGAACCTCACCGGCCGCCAGTGCTACGTGCTTGACCCGATGCTTGCGACCGGTGGGTCGCTCATTGCCGCCATTGACTTTATGTTCGAGCGTGGCGCTACCGACGTCACCGCCGTGTGCATTCTGGGATCACCCGAGGGCGTTGCCGCTGTCGAGAAGGCCGTTGCCGACCACGACGTCACTCTCGTTCTCGGCGCACTCGATGAAAAATTGAACGAGCACGGGTACATCGTTCCCGGGCTCGGTGATGCTGGCGACCGTCTCTACGGCGTCGCAGGCTAAACGGTAAAATATCGGGATGCCTGACAACGCCCAGAATCCCGCGCAAATACGTGGTTTTGCGGTGTATGTCGGCGTCGACGAAGCAACCGCCCTCGCCGCTGGCACCTCAATCTCGGAAATGGTCGACGCAGTTCGTAACGCAGTCACGACGGCGGTTCCTGGCACGGAATCTCACGCCGCGGTTGCCTACGCACCAGAAAGTCAGCGGGGAAAGAACCTTGACATCGTGCGTTTAGCGCTGCGCGAACCGCGCGCTGTCGCCGAACTGCTTCCGCCGAAACCGGTCGCTGCAACGAACGGAGTCACGATCGACCTCTCTCGGAAACGAGTGGTCATTAACGATGAGGTTGCGCCACTCACCTATAAAGAGTTCGAACTATTGCAGTACCTCGTTCTTCGTGAAGCGGTCACCGTTGACCGATCGGGAATGATTGACACGCTGTGGGCGGCGAGTGACGTCGACCGGCCCAACAGTCGCACAATCGATGTGCATGTGCGGCGCCTCCGTTCGAAACTTGAGCCGTTCGAGGACATCGTGCGAACCGTCCGCGGAGTCGGTTATCGGTTTGACCGCCACCCAGATGTCACTATCAACTTCGGCACGGGCCGCTCGCCCGACATTTACTAGGCGACACGATGAGCACATCTCTGGTCTGGCTGCGCGATGACTTGCGTATCGCCGACAACCCCGCGCTCGACGCCGCGGTGCGCGCGGGGGGCCGGACTGCCGTGCTCTACGTGCTCGACGAGGAATCCCCCGAGATTCGGCCAATTGGTGCGGCGTCGCGCTGGTGGCTTCACCATTCACTTCGCCAATTACAGCAAGGACTCGAAGTGCTGGGCGGGTCACTCATTCTGCGGCGAGGTGCCGCCCGAGAGGTTCTTCCTGCTGTCGTGGCCGAGGTCGGAGCAACGAGCGTCCACTGGAATCGGCGATACGGATCGGCCCGTGCGATTGACACCGATTTAAAGCTCTCGCTTCCGGATGCACACAGTTACACTGGCTCGTTGTTGCACGACCCGTGGTCAGTCGCGACCGGCGCTGGAACGCCGTTCAAGGTGTTCACTCCGTTCTGGAAGTCGATCCTGGCGGGATCGGCACCCAGGCAGCCAATCGCTGAGCCGGCTTCGATTGCGGGCGTGGAGGCTGCGACCGACCTTCTCGATTCATGGAAACTTCTTCCCGACCGGACGTGGGCGAGTGATTTTCCGACGCAGTGGAGCCCGGGCGAAACCGGCGCGCGCGAACGGCTCGAAAAATTCCTCGCCAAGGGACTGGCCCTTTACCACCGCCGAGACGAGCCCGGCATCGAATCGACCAGTGGGTTGAGCCCACACCTGCGGTTCGGCGAGATCAGCCCATACCAGGTGTGGCATGCGGTCGAATCGGTGGTTACTCCCG
>JBIIAK010000080.1:0-4640 GCA_044239945.1 Microbacteriaceae bacterium | reverse complement strand
TTGACATCGCCCTTCGCCCCCTCGAGCGAATGCGCGAAACCGCCCAGCGCGTCTCGGGAATGAACCTTGCTGTCGGCGATGCCGCTCTGACCGAACGAGTTGCGGTCGACGAACCCGACACCGAAGTCGGGCAATTGGGGCGAGCGTTCAACCACATGCTTGACAACGTCGACGAGGCCCTCAGTGCCCGTCGGGACAGCGAAGCCAAAGTTCGTCAGTTTGTTGCGGACGCGAGCCACGAGCTTCGCACACCGCTCACCGCGATTCGGGGATATTCGGAACTGACTCGTCGTCAGAACATGGACATGAGCCCCGACCTTCGACACTCGCTTGACCGTATTGAATCAGAATCGATTCGGATGACCGCATTGGTCGAGGATCTCTTGTTGCTTGCTCGACTCGATGAAGGCCGAGACTTTGATGTGACGACCGTTGACGTGTCCACATTGGCGAAGGACGCGGTTGCCGATGCGATGGTTGCGGCCCCTGAACACACGTGGAAAATCAAAACGGCCCGCGGCGCAAAGATATTGGCGGACCGGAATCGCTTCTATCAAGTGCTGGTCAATTTGCTGGCAAACGCCCGCACACACACACCGACCGGCACCGTCGTGTCCACGAGCGTCGCGGTGACGCCAGAATCGGTCATCATCACCGTCGCCGATAACGGACCGGGGATTCCCGACGAAATTCGCGGGTCGCTGTTCGAACGATTCGCCCGAGCCGACACGTCGCGCGCCCGCGCCACCGGTTCGACCGGTCTAGGCTTGGCGATTGTTGAGGGACTCGTTCGAGCCCACAAGGGCACGATAGTCGTCGAAAGCGAACCGGGGAACACGCGATTCATCGTGACAATTCCCCGCCTTACTGGTGGCTAGTTTGCGCAGCTGGCCATCCGCCGTGTAACCTGAGAGAACCGAAGACCGCTGGTTGTTTCGAACGCAAGTTTGGAATCGAAGTCTCACCCTGGTGAGGACCCGCGCAGGCGAATGAAGTTCCCCAGCGAAAGCTGTTCAACTCCGTGCGTTTGCGCCGGAGTTTTTTCATTTCCCGTGGCCGTCGGTTCCGTATTCAAACACAAGGAGCACCATGGCGAACAAGGAAGCAACAATCGCCGAGATTTCGGAGTCGATCCGAACCTCGAGCGGTGTACTGCTCACCGAGTACCGCGGACTCACGGTTGCACAGCTCAAAGAGCTGCGCGGAAACATCCGTGCAAACGCGTCGTACGCCGTGGTGAAGAACACGCTTGCCAAGCGGGCGTTCAACGCGGAAGGCATCAGCTCGTTCGATGCCGAACTCGTCGGACCGACTGCTATTGCCTTCGTTCACGGTGACACTGTCGCTGTTGCGAAGTCTCTGCGTGACTTTGCCAAGGCAAACCAACACCTCGTCATCAAGGGAGGCTTCTTTGACGGAGCACCCCTCACTGCTGACGAGGTCAAAAAGCTCGCCGATCTCGAGACACGAGAGGTCCTGCTTGCCAAGCTTGCAGGCGCTTTCAAGTCGTCGCTTTTCGGCGCTGCCTACATGTTCAACGCACCGCTCGCACAGGCCGTTCGCGCGGTCGACGCGTTGCGTCAAAAGCAGGAGAACGCGTAACTAGCGCGTTTTCGACAACCCCAAAAACAAGGAGACAATCATGGCTAAGCTCAGCGCAGATGCCCTCATTGAGGCTTTCAAGGAGCTCTCGCTCATCGAACTCTCGGACTTCGTCAAGAAGTTTGAAGAGGTATTCGAGGTAACCGCTGCTGCACCCGTTGCTGTTGCCGCTGCTGCACCCGCAGCCGGTGGCGCTGCTGGTGGTGGCGACGCCGCAGAAGAGAAGGACTCGTTCGACGTCGTCCTCGAAGCTGCTGGCGACAAGAAGATCCAGGTCATCAAAGAGGTCCGTGCACTCACGAACCTCGGACTCGGTGAAGCAAAGGCACTCGTTGATGGCGCACCCGCGACCATCCTCGAAGGCGCCAACAAAGAGACCGCTGACAAGGCAAAGGCTGCTATCGAAGAAGCCGGCGGAACCGTCACGCTCAAGTAAGTTTCGACTTACCCTTTCGGGGCGTCACCTTCGGGTGGCGTCCCGATTTTTTATTGTTCGCGCATGCCCCACGGCTGGCCGTAACCGCCGTCTGATTCGGGCGCGGCCATAAGGTCGAGGAACGGTTTAGCATCGAATGCTTCCGGACCGAGAACACCAAATCCCGTCCACTGGTTGGTCGCCAACAACTCGAGGGCGATTACGGGGTTGAGGGCGGTCTGCCATACGACGCATTGCGCGTCGTACTCCGCCATCGTCCACTCGTTGTCCGATACGTGGTACAGGTAGACCTCGCGAGGCTTTCCGTCCTTTCCCTTTCCCGTGACCCAGACCCCAGCACAGGTCTTGCCTTTCATGCGGGGGCCGATTGTCGCGGGATCGGGCAGTGCTGCGGCGACGACATCACGAGGCGAAACCTCGACCGGCCCGTTCGCGCTGCGAACGCGGATGGGCTCGTTGGAATCGAGGTGCAGGGCGTGCAGGGTTTTCAGAACACCGATGAACTCGTCGCCGAGTCCGTATTTGAACGTTACGCGTTTGGCCGGAAGCCAGCGCGGCATCATGAGAACTTCTTCGTGCTCGACGTTGACGCACTCAACCGGTCCGATGCCCTCGGGAAAATCAAACACCTCGGGTTCGCTAAACGGGGGAGTCGTGAACCAGCCGCGGTCCTTTTCCCAGATGACCGGTGGATTGAGACATTCTTCGATGGTGGTCCAAATACTAAAGCTGGGGGCGAAAATCTCGTTGCCCTCGTCGTCGAATACGACGAGGTTTGCTCCATCGCGCGTTCCCAACTCGTCTACTTCGCTGAAGAGGTAGTCGACAGCGTATCTGGCAAAGACGTTTGACATCCCCGGCTCAACACCGATGCCGACCAGAGCGAGTTGCTTCGATTTTTCCCATTCATCAGAGACGGCGAACTGTTCGTCTCCGAGTTTGACGCCCGTCTCGGAATAGGGATTGGTCGGGTGCGGGTGGGACAGGCTCATTGCCATGTCCAGGTAGTTGGCCCCGGCTGCCTTGGCCCCGGCGAAAATCGCCTGGACGAACTTGGGCTCTACGGCGTTCATCACGTGGGTGGAGGAATGCTTGCGTGCGACCTCGGCGACCACGTCCGCGTTCGATGCGTCGATTTGATCCGGCACGAATCGTGAAGCGACCTCTTCACCGTGTTTGGTTCGAATCCACTCAATGGTTCGCTCGGCACGGGACTTGTCATAGTCGGTGACGATGATGGTTTCGTAAAAAGAGCGGCGAGCGGCAATTTTGGCGATTGCATCGCCAACACCTCCGGCACCGACAAGGAGGATTCGCATGTTCCTAGGCTACTCTTGCGACGGCTTACGCGGTGGAAGTCGTCGCCCAGTCGTCGTTAGACATTTGGATCCACGATGATTCCGCGCGGAATCCGACCTTTTCGTAGAGACGAAGAGCGCCAGACTCGTTCGCGGTGTCGACGCCAAGTTCGACACTGTCGAATCCTCGCGACACGCAATAGGCAATTCCGTGTCGCAGCAGTGCCTCGCCGTAGCCGTGTCCAACGTCATTCTGGGCCACGCCGAGCGCGGAAATGTAACCGCGCCGCTCCTCGACGAATTCATCGGTGCATTCGCAAAACCCGACCGTGCGACCATCAACGGACGCGCGGAAGACCCCATTCGGGTCGCGGGTGTTTTCTGCTAACGCCTTTGTGATCCACGACTCGAAGGGTCGCGCATGAAAGCCGAAGTGGTTCTGAAAAGAATCTTGGTGAATTCGATGCCAGTCGCGTTGTTGATCGGGGTCTGTGGTATCAAAAGGTTCAATCACGAGACCCTCTATTTGCGTGCGCTCGAAATCTGATGAAATGGGCATGCGCATCGTGAAGTACCGACGCAAAAGCGTAAAGCCAAATTTCGCCCACCCGTCGATGAGTTTTGTGTCGAGCACATTTGCGCCCGGCCACATCGCCCAGTTGGGATGTTGGTCGCGCGCCTTCTCGATGGTCCAGCCAATGATTTCACCTAAATCATTCACGCCGGACGACGCGTAGACATCGGTATAGAAACGTTTTTTGAGTGCGTCCGGATGCAGATTGACAACCGCAGCGAAGGGGGAGATGTCGTCGATTCCCAGCAAATAGGTGGGACTCTCGTCGGCGTATCCGTTCATGAAATCGGCGGCCCCGTCGAGGCTCATCATGCTCGCGACCGGGTCCACCGCGGACTCGTGTGCGTTGATGAGTGCCGCTATTGCAGGTATGTCGGGTTCCTCGGCGACGCGAACAGATGTGATCATGATGTGGCCCTTTGATTTGGAGTCCGGCCCTAGTCGGCACAATGGTCGACGACAGCTTAATGGTCGAACAATAGATTGCACAGAACAATGGGCCGTTGGCTGGCGTGCTTTCGAGGGGCATAGAATAGTGAGGTTGCTCTGGCAACGCAGGAGAATTCGCCTAGTGGCCTATGGCGCCAGCTTGGAAAGTTGGTTGGGTGCAAGCCCTCGGGGGTTCGAATCCCCCATTCTCCGCCAACAACTCCCTTGATTTAGAGCCTCAGTAGAGGCGTTTAATGAGGGAGTTTTTGCTTAATGTGCAGTTGTATGTGCACACTACCTC
>JBIIAK010000079.1:0-4650 GCA_044239945.1 Microbacteriaceae bacterium | reverse complement strand
TCGGCGCTTGGCCTCTGACACAAGCAACTCCAATGCGGACGGTTGTGGCTTTTTCGTCAGCACGGACAAAAGGTGGTCGAGGTCGTCGGTATCAGTGTTCTCAACGAGGTAGTCCAGTCCGAGCCGTTTCAGGCTCGCACGCGCGTCGTTTTGATTCTCAATTCTGTCAATCGGAAGTCGTTCGTCCTGGCGGACAACTCGCGGTGTCCAATTTGGGTCGAGGCGAAGATCGGGGAGTGACGGCATCTTTGTCCGGAGGAGTTTCCACAGACGTTGGGGTGTTTGCAAGGTGAGGAGGTCGGAATACGTCAGTGACACGAAAGGCTTTCCCGACTCGGTGACGAGCCGAAGGAAATCGCGAATCTGAGTTGAATATCCGCGGGCGCGTCGGATAAAGAACGCCTCATCGTAGGTGATGGCGAACTGGTTTGTGCCCGCGTTCACCCACGTCTTCGAGTAGTCGACGAGCGCACGGGACACCCACGCCGAGAAGGGATTTCGCCGGAGCACGACTACTCCGGCGGCGTTGTCGATGAGGATTCGACGAGCGCGGTCGTCGCGCAGTTGTTGTCCGAGAACCTTCACTACAAACAGAGACACGCCATCGACCTTGTCGCGAAATGCAAGAGTTGAGAGAGGATCCGCGAGGGCAGCTTCCGCCAACGCCGCATGGGACCCGTACGGTGCGAGCGCTTCATCGACAAAATCAGCCATTTGGGCCTTCGGGTCACGGTGAAAAAATTCAGCGAGTGACGCAACGCCCTCCATGCCGCGGACAAGCTCGACAAGGAATGTGCTACCGGAACGCGCGTGCGCGAGAATCAACAGATACGGTGCAGGCATTGAGTGAGGTCCTTGAACTGAGGTTCCCCCCAGTTTATGCCCGCAGGTGGTCTCGAACAGTGACGGCAGTGGCAATAGCCGCCGCCGCGGCCTCGGCTCCTTTGTCCTCCCGTGAACCCGGTAGTCCCGCACGATCGAGGCCTTGTTGCTCGTCATCGAGAGTGAGGACGCCAAAGCCAACGGGCTTGCCTTCGTCTAGAGCAACTCTGGTCAGCCCATTTGTCGCGGCGTTCGACACGAAGTCAAAGTGCGGCGTGCCGCCTCGAATGATGACACCAAGACACACGACGGCGTCGGCGCCAGTTCGCAGAGCGGTTTGGGCGGCGAGTGGAAGTTCGAACGCCCCCGGCACGCGTATCAGGGTGTGAGCTGCACCAGCGGCGTCGAGAACTCGCCGAGCGCCGGCGATGAGACCGTCGGTGATTTCGTTGTGCCACGAGCCGGCAATCACGGTAACTGTTAAGCCGCGTCCGTCGGCGGTGATGTCGGGTGATCCGTGGCCAGTCACGTCCCTATTCACCGTCCTTAGCGGTAACCGGCGAATTGACGAGAGCGCCGGGCAATTGGTGGCCCATCCGGTCACGCTTCGCGCCGAGGTATCCGATGTTGACGTCTCCGACCCCGACGACGAGCGGAACAAGTTCCGTCACCTCGACTCCGTGTTCGATCAATTGCCGGCGCTTCTCAGGGTTGTTCGACAGCAGTCGAACCGAAGAGATTCCGAGGTCTTTCAAAATCGCGGCGGCGACACCATAGTCACGCGCATCAGCGGGAAGCCCGAGAGCGAGGTTGGCGTCGAGGGTGTCGAGCCCGTCTTCTTGCAGACGATAGGCCTTCAGCTTGTTGGTGAGCCCAATCCCGCGACCCTCGTGGCCGCGCAGGTAGACAACGACGCCACCTTCTTTGTCGATAGTTTCCATCGCCGCATCAAGTTGAGGACCACACTCGCACTTGAGAGACGCCATCGCTTCACCGGTCAAGCACTCAGAGTGCAATCGTACGAGTGCCCCGTCGCTCGGTGTTCCCGACACGATGGCGACGTGGTCGACGCGCGTTTCATGGTCGCGGTAAGCACGAATGCGAAACGCACCGTGTGTTGTGGGGACGTGGGTTTCTACCTCGAAAGAGTATCGGTGAGTATTGGGATCGGGGGAAACCTGCCACTCGGATCCAAGGTGTTCAACGAGTTCCTCAATAGAAACCACGGTAAGTCCGTGCTCTCCAGCAAATGCGGTAAGCGCCTTGCCGCGCATCATGCTGCCGTCGTCATTGGTGATTTCGCCGATCACGGCGACCGGTTGCAGTTTCGACAGGATCATCAGTTCGACGGCGGCTTCGGTGTGGCCGGCACGTTCCCTGACGCCACCGGCAACCGCCCGCAGAGGGATGATGTGGCCGGGACGAATGAGATCCCCTGGTCCGCTCGCGGGGTTTGCGAGCACCCGGAGAGTCTCGGCGCGGTCGCGCGCCGAGATGCCGGTCGTGACGCCTTCAGCGGCGTCCACGCTCACCGTGTACGCGGTGCGGCGCGAGTCCTGGTTCTCGGCGACCATAAGTGGCAAATCCAACTCGTTCGCTCGTTCGTTTGTCATCGGGGCGCAGAGAAATCCGCTCGTGTGGCGGATCGTCCATGCCAGCCATTCGGTCGTGACGAGTTCGGCCGCTATGACGACGTCACCTTCATTCTCGCGATCCGCCGAATCGGTGACGATGACGGGTTTTCCGGCTCGTAACTGGTCAATTGCGGTTTGGATGAGCGTCATGCGAACGCGCCTTTCGTGAAGTGGGCGAGACGCGCGATGTGACGCGCCAGAATGTCGGTTTCGATGTTGACGGTGTCGCCGACAACCAGTGACCCGAGAGTTGTCGCGATGAGAGTTTCGGGGATGAGTGACACCTCACACCAATCGTCGCCTACGTTCGAGACGGTCAGCGATACCCCGTCGATCGTTATCGAACCTTTGTCCACCACGAGAGGTGCATGGTCACGGTGTAGTGCGAAACGAACGACGCGCCAATCCCCCGACTGCCGCGTCTCGAGGACGGTGGCTGTTCCGTCAACGTGTCCTTGGACGATGTGGCCGCCCAATTGCTCCCCTGCCGCCATCGCGGATTCGACGTTGACAATGCGACCGTCACGCCACTGCGCGGGGTTGGACATCGCGATAGTCTGTCCCATCACGTCTGCGGTGAACGAGTCGTTTGTTTGATCAAGAACCGTGAGACACACGCCGCTGATGGCGATCGAGTCGCCGTGACCCGCTTTGGCGACGGCTTTAGGGGCCCGAACCGTGACCCGGACGGAATCGCCTGATTTTTCCGCTGCAGTGACGGTGCCGAGCTCGGCAATGATTCCAGTGAACACTAGTGAGCCTCTCGAGCCGTGACGACGATGGTTCCACCCATGATTTCGGTGCTCGTGACGTTGAGGCGACGCGCGTCGGTCAGGGTTCCGATTCCTAGATCACTCGTGGCGGTTTTGTCGCCACCAAGAAGAATCGGTGCGAGACACACGACGTATTCGTCAACGAGACCCTCCCGAATGAACGAGTTCATCAGACGCGGGCCGCCTTCGAGAAACAGACTGCGAATCCCGATGTTGTAGAGGCGTTCGAGAATGTCAACGAGCTTCCCCGATTCTTGCAGGACACCGCGCGGGTGGCTCCACAATCCTGATCCATCGGGAAGAGGGGTGTCCCCGATCACAACGGCGAGTGGCTGGTTAGGAAACAGGTTTCCGTCTGCGGTTCGAGCGGTGAGGCTGGGGTTGTCGGCGATTGCTGTTCCTGTTCCAATTGCGATGGTGTCGTGCTGTGAACGCAAAAGATGAATATACGTGCGCGACTCTGCAGATGTAATCCACTGGCTGGTGCCGTCGGTCGCCGCTGTTCGCCCGTCTAGACTCGAACCCCATTTGGCCGTGACCCACGGGCGTCCGAGTCGGTTTGCGGTCAGCCACCGTTCGACGAGATGGTATCCCTCACCCGAAAGAACGCCAGAGACGACATCTATCCCGGCGGCACGGAGTGTTTGTGCGCCTCCACTGGATTCTTGGCCGGGATCGTCGAGTGAATACACCACTCGAGACACGCCCGCCTCGATGAGTGCTTGAGTGCACGGCCCGGTTCGGCCGGTGTGGTTGCAGGGTTCAAGCGTCACGACTGCGGTGAGGCCGCGTGCGCTCTCGACCTTGGAAAGAGCATCGACCTCGGCGTGGGTTGTGCCGGCACCGCGGTGCCATCCTTCCGCCACAATCGCACCCGTATCGTCAACAAGGACACAACCGACCTGCGGGTTCTCTCCGGTGCGTGGGCCACGTTCAGCGAGTTCGCGTGCGCGGTGCATCGCGTCATCATAAGTACTGATGGGCATAAGGACTCCTTCCGAGCAGGGAATCCGGGGATGCGACAATGCGTCGCAAGGTACACCAACCTTCGGTGAACCTCATCGTGCATCCTCCCATCCGGACTATAACCGTCGGTCCCGGAGTTTCACCAGGTCAACCGTGGGGCCGAGGCCATACGGGTCGCGGACTTTGACCGCCGGCTCAGATTTTCACTGACCCCGGAGCACGTGCTCTTGTTCCATGGTAACCCTCACGCGCCATTCTCGCCATCGCGATGTCCAAGAATTGGCCAAGAATCAGGTGCGGGTCAAGAAACCAACCGCGTTGTACACGCGGGCAAGAGTCGCCTCAGCGATTCCGGCCGCCCGATCTGCGTTCACCGCAAGGAGGCGGTCGAGCTCGGCGGGGTCCGCGATTAGCTCAAGTGCGCGTAATCGAATCGGTTCGAACTCGGCGACGAC
>JBIIAK010000078.1:0-4700 GCA_044239945.1 Microbacteriaceae bacterium | reverse complement strand
CGAGGCCCTTAAGGCTGGTGGCTTCGCCAACGACGTCGCGGTAGACATTCGCTGGGTGGCATCAGACCTTTGTGAATCGCCGGATGGCGCCGCGGAACACCTCGGTGATGTCGACGGCATCCTGGTGCCCGGCGGATTCGGTGTTCGTGGAATCGAAGGAAAACTTGGAGCCTTAAGGTTCGCCCGCGAGAACATGATTCCCACCTTGGGAATCTGTCTAGGGCTTCAGTGCATGGTCATCGAATACGCGCGAACAGTAGTCGGACTGACCGACGCATCGTCTAGCGAGTTCGACCCCGACACGAAGTTTCCCGTCATCGCAACGATGGAAGAGCAGGTGGACATCATCAGTGATGGGGATATGGGTGGAACGATGCGGCTCGGTCTATACGAGGCGGCGCTAACGTCCGGCTCAATCGTTGAGTCCCTTTATGGTGATTCGAGCGCGTTCGAACGTCACCGCCACCGCTACGAGGTCAACAATCTTTATCGCGACGACATCGCCAAGGCCGGACTTGTGTTCTCGGGAACAAGTCCCGACGGAAAGTTGGTCGAGTTCGTTGAACTTCCACGGGAAGTTCACCCCTACTACGTGTCGACCCAGGCTCATCCCGAGTTACGTTCGCGACCCACCCACGGCCACCCGCTGTTCGTTGGACTTATCGCCGCCGCAAAGGCGCGACACACGGCCGACGTGCTCGACGTCGATTACATCAACGACAAGTAGCCACCATGGAGGTAACGCGCCTCATCGAGCAGTTTCTGCGGTACACCGCGCTCGAGCGAGGACGAAGCGCCAACACGATTGCGGCCTATCGTCGCGACCTTGACCGGTGGGCCGGATTTATCGGTACGCGCCCACTCGATTCGATTGACTCTGTTGTAGTGACGGAATACGTGACGTCCCTTCGGCGCGACGGTCTCGCGTCCTCGTCAATGACCCGCGCGCTCTCGGTCGTCCGGTCGTTCCACCGCTACCTTGTTGCCGAAGGTCTCGCATCGAACGATCCGACGGGCGCGGTGATTGCGCCCGGTCGAACCCAGCGACTGCCCAAAGCGCTGAGTATCGAGCAAGTGACGGCATTGCTCGAATCGACACCGACCGAAACACCGATAGGTCTGCGCGATCGAGCGATTTTAGAACTCATGTACGCGACGGGTGCTCGCGTCTCTGAGGCGGTGGGGCTGGTCGTCGATGATGTTCGGGCAGACGAAGTACTCGACATCATCACGCTGACCGGAAAAGGAAACAAACAGCGCGTCGTTCCAGTTGGTCGATTCGCCCGCGAAGCACTCGATGCGTATCTCGTGCGCGGTCGTCCCGCACTGTTGGCGAAGGGACGCGGTACACCAGCTCTGTTCCTCGGCGCTCGTGGCGCGGCGTTGTCCCGCCAGAATGTTTTTCTCATCATTCGCGCAGCCGCGTTAAGAGCCGAAATCACGTCGACAATTTCTCCACACACGCTTCGTCACTCGTGCGCGACACACTTGTTGCGAGGAGGCGCCGATATTCGAGTGGTGCAAGAAATGTTGGGTCATGCATCGGTCGCGACAACGCAGATTTACACTCTTGTGACGCGGGATGCCCTCACCGAGGCGTATCGTACGTCTCATCCGAGGGCGCGATAAATCCGAGCCCCATTCACCGTAGAATTGTGCCGTGACCGTCTTTCCCGTGCCTCAGCCGTTGACCTCCCACGGCCCGGCGCGCGTGATTTCGCTCTGTAACCAAAAAGGCGGGGTCGGTAAGACGACAACAGCGATTTCGCTCGCCGGAGCTCTCGCCGAAGTCGGTCGTAAGGTTCTCGTCGTCGACTTTGACCCGCAAGGAGCGCTGACCGCGGGACTCGGCGCCACTGCTCATGAAGGGCCGACGATTTACAACCTGCTCGTGCCCGACAAGGCGATTGATTCGAGCCGTTCTCCGCTCGCAACCCGCGACGTCATTCAAGCGACATCGATCGAGAACATTCATATTCTGCCCGCCAATATCGACCTCGCCGCGGCCGAAGTGCAATTGGTCAACGAGGTTGCTCGTGAACACGTCCTGGCCGACATCCTTAAACCAGTGCTTGCCGACTACGACGTTGTCCTCATTGACTGCCAACCGTCGCTCGGCTTGCTCACCGTGAACGCTCTCACCGCAAGCCACGGGGTGCTGATTCCGCTGGCGTGCGAGTTCTTCGCGCTGCGTGGAGTTGCCCTGCTGCTCGACACCATCGACAAGGTGAAGGCGCGGCTCAACCCGACTCTCGAACTCGATGGAATCTTGGCAACGATGTACGACCCGCGAACGCTGCACTCTGTCGAAGTGTTGGATCTGGTCAAACAAAACCGACCCAAGGATGTGCTCACGACGCTCATTCGTCGTACCGTCAAGTTCCCGGACTCGACCGTTGCCGCATCACCCATCACCACGTTCGCACCAGACCACCAAGCGGCCGAGTCCTACCGCGAACTCGCTCGAGAGCTGATTTCCCTTGGAAAGATCGCCTAGTTCAGAGGACGGATTCCGCGTCAACCTCGCGAATTTCGACGGACCCTTCGACCTTCTCATTTCTCTTATCTCGAAACACGAGATGGACATCACCGAGGTGAGCCTTGCGGCGGTGACGGGCGAATTCATCGCTTTCCTGCGTGACCTCGATGGAACTGCGGAACTCGATGCTGCGTCTGAGTTCCTCGTTGTCGCCGCGACGCTGCTCGATATGAAGATTGTCGGGCTTTTGCCGACCGGGGAATACGCCGACGCCGATGATGTAGCGGTTCTTGAGGCGCGGGACATGTTGTTTGCTCGACTGTTGCAATATCGCGCTTTCAAAGAGATTTCTGTGTGGTTTGCCCAGCGCATCGAGCGTGAATCGGCGCGCCACCCTCGGGCAGTGCGTCTCGAGGACAAGTTTCGCGAACGGACCCCTGAACTTGTCTGGACGACGTCGATTGAGGATTTCCACACCCTTGCCCTCTACGCCCTCGCGCCACGCGAAATCCCGTTCGTCGGTCTCGAGCACCTCCACGCGCCGCTCGTCTCGGTTCGCGAACAGGCGGCCATCGTCATCACCATGATTCGGTCAGCCCCGATGACGTTCCGTCAGATCATCGCGGGTGCCGACCAGAGGGGCGTTATTGTGGCGCGATTCCTCGCAATTCTTGAGCTTTATCGCCAGTCCGCGGTCGCCTTTGAGCAAATCGAGCCGCTCGGGGAATTGACGGTGCGCTGGAGCGCCGAGACGTGGAACGACGAAAACCTTGTGACCCTGGGAGCCGAATATGGAAACTGAACTTGAGCGTCAACTCGAAGCGATTCTGATGGTGGCGGACGAGCCGCAAAGCCTCGTGTCGCTTGCTACCGTGCTGGAACGACCCGTCACGGACGTCAAAGCCGCGATTGCTCGACTCGTTGCCGACTTCGACGGTGTCGACGGAACCGTCCAACGCGGTTTCGAACTTCGCGAGATTGCGGGTGGTTGGCGAATTTATGTCCGTGAGTCTTATGACGAGCTCGTTCGCGATGTGGTCTTATCTCAGAACTCGACCAAACTGTCACAACCTGCTCTCGAAACCCTTGCGGTCATCGCCTACAAGCAGCCGGTGACTCGCTCGCAAGTGTCGGGGATTCGAGCAGTGAATGTCGACACCGTTATTCGAACTCTGGTCGGGCGGGGACTGATCACCGAGGTCGGCACCGAGTCCGAGACGGGCGCAATTTTATACGGCACCACCGATCTGCTCCTGACCAATCTCGGTGTCGATTCTCTCGATCAACTTCCGCCCGTGTCGGAACTGCTTGACGATGGTTCTGCCGGTTTCGACGATGCCCACTGACCGGCTACAGAAGGTCCTCGCCGCCGCAGGGGTTGCCTCGCGACGCGCGAGCGAAACTCTCATCGCGCAGGGTCGAGTAACGGTGAACGGCGAGACGGTCACCGAGCTCGGCTCTCGCGTTGACCCTGAAATCGATCGAATCACGGTTGACGGTGAGCCAATCCAGTCCGATGTCAGCAAACGTTACGTGATGCTGAACAAACCGACTGGCGTCGTGTCCAGCCTCGCGGATGATCGAGGACGACGCGACTTGCGAGATTTCGTTTCAGGCTACGAGGAGCGCCTGTTCAACGTTGGCCGCCTAGATTTCGAGACCTCTGGTCTTCTCATACTGACGAACGATGGCGATGCCGCTCACGTGCTCGCACACCCGTCGTTCGAGGTCGCCAAGACCTACCTCGCCAAAGTATCGGGGCTCGTGAAAGGTTCGACGCTGCGTGAGATGAAGAACGGAATCGCTCTCGAGGACGGACCTATTTCGGTCGACCGGGTTTCAATCGTGGGGGAGCCGTCGCGCGGGCAGACACTCTTGGAAATCACGCTGCATTCGGGCCGCAACCGCATCGTTCGTCGCTTGTGTGACGCAGTCGGTCACCCCGTTGTTGAGCTTCATCGCAAGAGTTTCGGGCCGCTCAGCCTTGGTTCGTTGTCCCTGGGTGACACGCGCGACCTCACTAAGGTTGAAGTGGGGCAGGTGCTCGCGCTCGCCCGTGATTCTGACGGTGAGGAGGAGGCTCGTGACTAAACCCCGCGTTTCCGGTCGGGTTCGAATCGTCGGAGCCGGACTGCTCGGAACCTCAATCGGATTAGTGCTTCGCCGTCACGAAATCGACGTCTCGCTGGTGGATTCGTCTCCGACAGCCGTTGCGCTTGCG
>JBIIAK010000077.1:0-4800 GCA_044239945.1 Microbacteriaceae bacterium | reverse complement strand
GAGGCCGCCGGTTACGAATATCGTTCGGCGATTTCACTGAGTGATTTGGGGTTGCAATCATGACCGACAAGGACAACGAAGACTCCCGCGACGACGTTGATTGGCTCAAAGACGCGTTCGATCGCGCCATTCAGGGCGATAACGGAACGATCCCTGATGCCGCGCGCCCGGTGACCAACCCCTTCGCCCGCTGGACCTCGAAGGAGTCCTCTGCGTCAATTGAGCCCGTCGTACCGATTGAGCCCATCGCTCCGCCAACTCCGACCGTCCCAGAGGATTCGCGTGAAATGCCGTCGAACCGACACGACCTCGATCTTGACTTCGAGACTGACGATATGCCTCCAGTCACGTCGTTTGAACCGGTGATGCCGGTCGATAACTCAATTCCGTCGGTTGCGACCGATTACCCGCCAACCGAAACGCTTGACGCAGTTGATTTACCGGCGACGGCTCTGCCCGAACCCGATGCGCCGCATGTTCACGCCGCCACGCCGCCCCCTACCCTGTCTGAGGAATCGAGCGGAATCGACCAAATCGACGCGCTGTTTTCGTCTGCCACGACATCGGTCCCGACGGTTCCGATTGAGCCCTCACCAGTGAGTCCCCAACCGGCGATGTCGAGACCGACTCGTCAACCAAAACCTGCTGACCAGACGAAGCGTCGTCAGCGCCTGGTGTTAATTTTTGGTGGAATCTTTGTCGTCATCGCGGCGATTGGCGCGTTTATTGCGGGCGGACTCGTGGCCTCTCCAACTGCCGTGCCCTTAACCGAAGTCACCGATGGGCCGGTCGCACCAACCACAGCACAGCCGCCGGGCGAATACAACTTCAGCGAACTTGTTGGGGGCGAATGCCTCGATCCGTTCGACACCGCGTGGGCCTCGACATTTACGGTTGTCGACTGTGCGACCCCGCACCCCGCACAACTTGTCTACGCCGGCGATCTCGCCATCGACGGGTCGTACCTGTCGTACCCTGGCGACGACAGCATTGGAAACGCCGCGATGGCGGAATGTTCTCGCAAGGGCGTCCTCAATCTGGCGGCTGCAAAACCTTTCTCTGACCTGCTGGTGTCCGCCACTTACCCCATTTCCGCTGAGGTGTGGGATTCAGGAGACAAGCGGTATTACTGTTTCGTCTCTCTCTCGAGCGGTGATCTCATCGACGCAGATCTTGCCGGCAGATTGATTACGCAGGGTGCAGGGGCAACTCCGGAACCGACCGTGACCCCTTAACGCCGAGTCGCGATTCCATCACCGCGATGGCGTCGTCGGATTGGTCGATTAAGACGACGTTGCGCCCGAGTTCACGCGCGGCTGCACCCGTGGTGCCGCTTCCTGCGAACGCATCCAAGACCCAATCCCCCGGACGACTCGACGCGGCAATCATTCGTCGCAAAATTCCGACGGGCTTTTGGGTTGCGTATCCAGTCTTTTCCTTGCCCGTGGGGGACACGATGGTGTGCCACCACACATCGGTCGGTAGTTTTCCGCGCGCTGCTTTCGCTGGAGTAACGAGACCCGGCGCCATATAAGGCTCGCGGTCGACCTCGGTTGAATCAAAAAAATACCTCGCTGGGTTTTTTACGTAAACCAAAATCGTGTCGTGTTTGGTCGGCCAGCGTGTGGTTGATTTCGCGCCATAGTCGTAAGCCCAGATGATTTCGTTGAGAAAGCTCTCGCGCCCGAACATCGCGTCCAACGCGACTTTGGCGTAATGCGCTTCTCGATAGTCGAGGTGCAGGTACAGCGTGCCCGAATCGGTGAGCACGCGGTGCGCCTCGACCAGTCGGGGCTGGAGGAACTCCCAATAGTCTTCGAACGCATCGTCGTACCCGTACAAGATCCCCTTGACCGTCTCATAGGACGCACCGCCGAATCCGATTCTGGTGCCGCTCTCGGCGCGCACCGTTTTCAGGGATCGACGTTCCTGACGTCGACCGGTATTGAACGGTGGGTCAAGATACACGACCTGAAACATTGCGTCGGGAAGTCGCTTCAACAGCTCGAGGTTGTCGCCCTGCACGATGTGGGTCTCGGTCATTCCCCTAAGTTAACAGAATGACGGAAGAGCAACGCGATTCGGAGACACCCGAACTTTCCACTCATGGCGTTGGTCCGTGGAAGGGCGAGTGGCCGAACGACCCAAACTTCGACCCAGCGCTCCTCGAACACGGCGACACCCGAAACGTCATCGACGAATACCGCTATTGGACCATGGAAGCGATTGTCGCTGATCTCGATTCCAAACGTCACCGATTCCACGTGGCGATCGAGAATTGGCAACATGACCTCAACATTGGGTCGATTGTTCGAACCGCGAACGCATTTCTCGCGAATACGGTACATATTGTGGGGCGCCGGCGCTGGAACAAGCGCGGGGCGATGGTGACCGACCGTTACCAACACGTGATTCACCACCCCACGATTGACGAGTTTCTCGATTGGGCGCGAACGCATAACCTGACGGTTGTCGGTGTCGACAACATCCCCGGCTCTGTGTCGATTGACGAAACCTCGCTGCCAGAGGCCTGCGTTCTGCTCTTTGGCCAGGAAGGACCGGGGCTTTCGCCCGAAGCGATCGCGGCGAGCAATCTCGTCGTCGAAATCGAGCAATTTGGTTCTACTCGGTCGATTAATGCGTCCGCCGCCGCCGCCATCATCATGCATTCCTGGATCCGAGAGCATGTAGTCGCCAAACGGTAGACTGAAAAAGTTCGCCGATCGAAGGAATCGACATGCCCGCAGTAGTCATCGTTGGAGCCCAATGGGGTGACGAAGGTAAGGGCAAGGCAACTGACCTCATCGCAGGACGCATTGACCACGTCGTCAAGTTCAACGGCGGAAACAACGCCGGCCATACCGTCGTAATTGGTGATGAAAAGTACGCGCTTCATCTCTTGCCCTCTGGAATCCTCACCGAGGGCGTGGTCCCTGTCATCGCGAACGGCGTCGTCATCGACCTTGAAGTTTTGTTCGAGGAACTGGACGCGTTGACCAGTCGCGGTATCGACGTGTCGAAACTTCGAGTATCGGCTAACGCTCACGTCATCACGTCGTACCACCGGACCCTGGATAAGGTCACCGAGCGTTTCCTCGGAAAACGCCAGATTGGGACGACGGGTCGCGGAATCGGGCCCACCTACGCAGACAAGATCAACCGCGTGGGGATCCGCATCCAAGACATTTTCGACGAAGGAATCCTGCGCCAAAAGGTCGACGGTGCGTTGGACATGAAGAACCATCTCCTCGTCAAGATTTACAACCGCCGTGCAATCACCGCCGACGAAATCGTCGATGAACTTCTGTCATACGCGGATCGCCTTCGCCCGATGGTGTGTGACACGTCTCTCCTGTTGCATGAGGCACTCGAGAACGGCAAGACGGTTTTGTTTGAAGGCGGCCAGGCAACGATGCTCGATGTCGACCACGGCACGTACCCCTTCGTCACGTCGTCGAACTCGACCGCGGGTGGTGCCTCTACGGGTTCTGGAATCGGTCCGAATCAGATTTCCCGCGTGATTGGAATCATCAAGGCGTACACGACTCGAGTCGGTTCTGGCCCCTTCCCGACAGAGCTCGACAACGATGAAGGAGAGCGACTTCGCCAGGCTGGCGCTGAATTCGGCACGACTACCGGTCGGCCGCGTCGCTGTGGCTGGTACGACGCACCGATTGCCCGTTATTCGGCGCGAATCAACGGAATCACCGACTTTGTCCTCACCAAACTCGATGTGTTGACGGGTCTTTCTGAAATTCCCGTCTGCGTCGCCTACGAGGTTGACGGAGTTCGTTTCGATGAGATGCCGGTGAACCAGTCAGATTTCCACCACGCGACGCCCATCTATGAATCGTTCCCTGGTTGGACTGAAGACATATCGTCCGCTCGAACCTTTGCGGATCTTCCTGCCAACGCACAGAACTACGTTCACGCCATTGAGAAAATTTCGGGAGCCCGAATTTCTGCGATCGGCGTCGGGCCTGCTCGCGACGAGATAATCGCGATACACGACCTTCTCGACTAGAACATCCAAGTTTTGTCCAAGATTTGGCTAAAGCCCAAACGGATGGTGTCGTGCAGATTTACACTTGCCCTATGAAACACAAAAATGCACTCACGAAGTCGCGGCATTTTGTCACCACGGCGGCATCCGCAGCGTTGTTGCTGTCCACAGTGGCTGGATGTGCACAGAGTGTTCCGACTGAGTCGATGAGCGTGCTTAACGGGAGTGAAATTCTTACCGCGGACCTCGGCAGCGATGTCACCGCACGTGGTGTGGTTCTTGCCGCGGTTTTGTTGGTTGCAGGCGATGTCGAAAAGGCTCTCACCAAGGGTCTTGTCTCGACCCCCGAAGTTGACGCTGCACGGAGGGCGATTGACGAGGGAACACTCGATATGTGGCGCCAGCGGGCTGAAGCGGACGAGGTCACCCCGTGATGCGCCGATCTGCTCTCGTCACAGCCGCCGTCATTAGTGCCATGGTGTTTACGGGCACCACTCCGGCCCAAGCCGCCGATCGAACCGCCGTCAAACGCGCCATTGTTACCACTGTTCTCAACAACCTTGGAGTCCAGCCGACAGATCAACTGGTCAATCAGATTGTCGGTGATATCCCGATGAACTTTCTCGATTCGACGCTGATCCGCGAGGTCGGAAGTGCCATTGACAACATGGAAGATCCCACGCTCGTCATCAGCCAGACGATTGATAGCGATGGTGATGGCATTCCCAATGCTGATGCGACCGTTGATGACGATGAGTCTGAGTCTGAGTCTGAGTCTGAGTCTGAGGCTGGCTCTG